>CANJJY010000082.1 GCA_947474445.1 Oligoflexaceae bacterium | reverse complement strand
CGCCTCGTGGATTCAAGGAGCTGCAAGGCTTGCCGGATCGCCGGGGAAGATCTAGCTGGTCTTGATCTGAGTTACGTGTCCTTTGACGGAGCTGATATGCGCGGAGTTAAGCTGGCCGGACGCGACCTTTCCCATGCGACTTTCAAGGGAGCTAACCTGAGCGGTGCGGATCTGACGAAAGCAAACCTGAGCGACACCGACTTTTCCGAAGCGAATCTTACCTCAGCGAAATTGGTCGGTGCCAATCTCAGCAACGCCAACCTTATCGATACGATCATGAACAAGTCTGATCTACGGCTCGCCTTTCTTCGGGGCGCGCAGCTGAACGGTACAAAACTGATAGGCGCCCTGCTCAATGGAGCTCGCCTGGCCCAAGCGGCTTTCTTCCAGGCGGACTTGAGCATGACGGACCTACGCAGCCAACAGTTGGCCGGGGTCGATCTTTCCAGCACCATCATGCGCGGCGCAAACCTCGAAGGAGTGAATCTTCAAAAAGCTAATCTCGAAGCGGTGGATCTTCGTCTGGCGAACCTGAGTAAAGCTAACCTCCAATACGCTAATCTAGACAGGGCGCGGTTTGATGGAGCATCGATGCGCGGTGCGAATTTGAAAAAGGCCAGCTTTTCCGATGCAATTTTCTATAAAGCTGACCTCAGCGGCGCTGACTTCACCCGAGCCAGCGGATCTGGAGCGAACTTTACGGCCGCTAAGCTCTCGCAAGCCATCTTCTTTGAGTGTGAACTGTCTCAGGCGAAGTTTCGTCAAGCTCAGCTGGATGGCGTCAATCTTATGAGTGCATCGATCTGCGATACGGATCTGCCCCCTGAATTTAAAAAGCAGGGTACCTGCAGCGGCGGTGGTTTTGCGACCGACGTCAACGATCTCTGATCGCGCTAAGCATCAAATAAAAGGAGGCGGAGGTGACATTCACCTCCGCCTCTTAACTTTGGGCTGGATAACAAGAAAACGTCCTGGGAAGACTCTCTAAAGAATCACTTCAAAAGCTGCGCCAGTGCGCTGGCTAGAAGTTTTGCTTGATCAATTCCATCATCAGTCGAGTCCGCGGTATCAACGGGCCAGACCTTGGCAGCTGCCGGCGTTCGATGATTGGTGCGGGTCGCGGCGGCAGCGAGAGTGGCCGCGGAGCGACCTTTTTTAGCAGAAGCCGCCAGTGCCCCGTGGCATTCTGCGCATCCACCCTGCGCGGAGGGGAGTCCATAAAGTGTCGTCATCGCGCTGAGCTCGGCAGCGTTTGGCACCGTGCGTATCGCTAGCTTGGCTGGAGGAGGCGTGGCCGGAGGATTGGGATCTGTGGTTTCGACTGTGGCCGGCGGCTGAGTCGAAGGGGTAACGTCATCGACTGGCGCCTTGTCATTGGTTTCAGCCGGCTGAGGTGTACCCGTCGACTTCGCCTCATTAGAAGCTGTCAAGGGCTTGGCCTGCGTTGAAGCTGAAGCATCGAATTCGGGCCTATCTTCTCCGCCACACGCGATGAGCAGTGACGCCATCAGTAAGCTCGAGATTCTTAAGCCGAGTCGGCTCGTAACTTGTCTCGTCAGTATAGAGAAAGCTTTGGTCCTCAGTGAACTCTTCATAATGACCCCCGTTGTTCGTATGGAAGACTATTGCAGCTGTTGGGCCAAGCCTATGTATCTGAAAAAATAAGATAAAATAATTGACGAGAGCCTCTAAGATTGAGACAAAAAAACAGACTCGGCCTCGGTCTGTTTGGTTTTGTTCAATGTTTACTGATACTTATTGAGTTTGCGCTCATCTTATCTTCAGAGCTAAAGAGAGAGGGAGAGAGGTCCCTTGCGCTAAGAGCCTACTATCAAAGATGTTCAGCGGAATATGAGTTTGGGTATCCGCTATTTCGCCTGCAGAGCGAAAGCTTTCCGAAGGAATTTTTTTTGATTTTCTCGAGCATTCATCGACTGTTGCTCAACACGGGATTCCACATCTGCATCTGCTGAATCGTGCCGTCACCTACTGAAAACAGAAAGCTGGGCCAATAGGCGATGTGATCCGGGCGAAACAGAGTGGGCACCGCGAAGAACTCACTGCTGGGCGGCTTGGCGGCTTCAAGCCGACGAAAGAGACTAGGGCGGGACAGCCGGGGAGTGGCGACGGCTTGAAAGGCCGCGTAGACGGCGTGACTGACGAGGAGTTTGAGATCGATCCCATCCACTTCGGAAGAAGGAACAAAATACTCTGAGCCTAAGGGCGTGCCGCTGATGCCATAGGGGAGTTTTTTGTAGCTGCCTATGTAGTCGACAAAAACCGCGCCATTGAGAATTTCCTCATTGCCATCGACCAACTCAAAGGCTCGCCACTTAGGTACCCCAAGCAAAGGCAAGCGCTTGACTCCATAGTAAGCCAAGGCTTTCGCGAGATGCCGCACATTCTTAAAGTGATCGACGATGACGAGTGCATCGATATCGATCGCCGCCGGGAGGACGACATTGCGGCTATCGAATGGCATGCCTTCATTCTGAGCTTTGTCCTTCAGACGCCTGACGAGATCGAGCTGTTCGTCGTTTCTACTCGGATCATCGATATGGAAAATTTTGCGCAAGACGGCATCGATCGTCGTGAAGTCGTTTGGATTATATAGATAGGGCCCGGCGACTGTCAGACGCAAATGCTGGGCCTGGGATATAAAGCTATCGACGAGAGGCCCATCGCGCGAGGATTGAGGCATGATGATCGCGATGCGCCTGAGGCCGCGACTGAGCATGTGGCGCGACAGCGACGAGGCGAGCAGCCGTGGATCGGGCCCCAGGTAAAAGACCTGCTTGGACTTAAATTTATCCATCCTTCGATTGAGAATCAGGGCCGGGATTTGCAGCCGATCCGCCCAGCGACCGAGAATCTGAGCCTCAGCTTGCACGAGGCCTCCGACCAGGACTCCGATGTGGTTCATGAAAACGAGCTGGGCGAGCTGCGCCTCGACCCGCGATTGCGGGCCTGCCGTATCGAGCCAAATCAAAGTCTGTGCGGGATCGGCGCCGAGGCTTTGCACCAGCTCGTTGATTTGTTCGGTAACGGCTTGCCTAAGAGCGATGGGCCACTGCGAGAGCGGCAACAAGATCCCGATTTTGCCGGTATGTAACTTGATCGACCGCTCGATGACGCGCATCGTCGCATTCTTCTGGCAATCTTCAGGGCGCAGAGCGATCAGACGATGAGTCGCAACGGTTGAGATAGGCTTAAATGTTTTGGGCAGAAAGCGCGCGAGTTCTTGATAAGAAAGGACGACAGTTTGCATGAGGTGCCGACAGGGAGTCAGATCCACCGCGTTGACAGCACTCTGCTCCTCGGCATTATTTTGCGCCCTGAGGGGCGCCGATAAGCAAAGCAGGAGAATTGTAAGAATCACCGAGATCTGTTGCATCAACGATCCAGATAATCGCGGTAAGCGCCCGTATCCCTCACCGAGGAATAAGCCGATTCATACCGAATGGGTTCTTTGCCTTCAATAAATGGCATCATCACGCCCGCCTCGGAGCGGTAGCCGAAGAGAGGATGGACTGGTACGGTCGAAATTCCTGGCGGTACCGTAAAGGCGCCGGAAGGATAGCGGAGCCGCGCCTTTTGCATGATGCGTATCCAGAGAGGGAGGGCGAGTGTATGAGCGCCTGCCGAGCCGTTAAAGGCGAGATTACTATCAGTTCCCACCCAGACGACACCGGTAAGACTGTCCGTCATGCCGCCAAACCAATTGTCTTTCGCTTCGTTGGTTGTTCCTGTTTTCCCTGCTGCGAATGCCGCCCACTCAGGGTAATGACTGGCTGTCCCGTAGCGAAAGACCGCCTGCATAGCCTGAAGCATCATATAGGCGATGGGTGCGGCTACAGCGCGTTCGCGCTTTTGCGGAACGCTCTGGGCATCCCACAGCACCTTTCCATCGCGATCGGTGATGCGCGTGATCATACGGGGCTCGACATACTCACCGTTATTGGCAAGGGTTGCGTAGGCAGAGGTCATGTCCATGACTGTCAGTTCCGAACCTCCGAGCAGGGTGCCAGCTTGATTTTTAAGTTCGCTGCGCACACCGAGACGTTTCGCCATGTCGATAACATTTTTGATCCCCAGTCGATGCCCTAGCTCGACGGCTGGTGTATTGAGAGATCGATAGAAGGCATTGTAATAGGTGACCTCCGACAGATACTCACCGGCCGAGTTCTGCGGGCGATAGTCTTGGATGACTAGGGGAGCGACGAGGGCGACATCCGACCATTTCACACCGTCCTGCAGGGCCCGCGTATAGACGATAGGTTTAAAGGCAGAACCTGGGGCGCGCTTGGCTTTAAGCGCGCGATTGAACTGAGACCGACCGTAGTCGCGACCACCGATCATCGCCAAAATCTCGCCTTTGTGCTGATCCATAATTAAGGCTGCCGTCTCGATGAGCTTTTCATCCGGCTTCTTATTGCCCGCTAACTTTTGAGCTACCTGCGTAAAATGGTCGGTTGCGTGTTCGACCACGTCGTTGGCGTCCTGTTGCAGGCCAAGATCTAGAGTCGTGTAGATGCGCAGGCCTTTGCCTTTGACGTCGGAGGTCAAGAGCTTCTCGGTCAGCTCTTGGATCGCGTCGATAAAGTGCGGTGCAAAAGTCGTGTTGAGTGCTACTTGCGTCGCAAAATGAAGGGGTTGTTTACTGGCCCTTTTGTATTCAGCCTGTGAAATGGCTCCGCTTGTCAGCATGGCTTTGAGCACCTGCTGCTGTCTTCGCCGCGCCTGCTCTGGCGCCTTGTGGGGATTATAGCGACTCGGTGATTGAAACAATCCAGCGATCAAAGCGATCTCATGGAGCTCCAATTGATCGATCGACTTGCCGAAGTGTCGCTCGGCTGCTGCACCAACTCCGTAGGCTCCCTGTCCGAGAAATAAGGCGTTGAGATATATTTCGAGGATCCGTTCTTTGGAGAGATGGCGCTCAAGCTGCAATGAAAGCAAGGCTTCCTTGATCTTTCGCTCGAAGGTCTTTTCGGGGGTCAATAAGAAATTGCGGACGACCTGTTGCGTGATCGTACTGCCGCCTTGAGTGAAGCTGCCAGTGCGGAGCGAGGCGAACATCGCGCGTATAATCCCCCTGAAATCGATGCCGCTGTGTTCAAAGAAGTGGCGATCTTCGACGGCGAGGACAGCTTTGATCAAAAGGGGGGGGATCTTTTCATAGGGCAGAAAGAGATGATAGTCACTGAAGAATTCGCCGATCTTTTCGCCGTTGCGATCGAACACCAGGGAGTTATCCGCATGCTCATAATCGATGATCACGTGGAGCCGTGAACTGTCGAGACGCGTGACACCGGTCTCGCGCAACCAAACGAGCAGGCAGATGCCTGCCGACACCAGACTCAGTGTCACCAGTCCAACTACGGCGAGGACGAGGCGGCTTCTCTGTTTTGGGGCATAAGGCCCTGATTCTCGCTCACGCTGAAAGAGCCTCTTCAGAAAGACTGAAAGGCGATTCATCCTTACGTGGAGTAAATCTCTGAGGTCTCGGTCTCTTCTTGGTTTCATTAGACTTTTCTGCAGAAATCGGTCGCCCGTGCGGCGAGCCCTTGGGGTTCTTGCCTATTACACACAAAGTGAAAGGGCAGAAGTTCAAGCTTTTCTCATAGTTTTGCCAACATTTCGCTTTTTGTCTTAAAGTTTTCCTATGATCGCCGATACCTCTAGGGACTAGAGTGGAGGCTTTCCATTTTTGAGGTATCCGTGAAACAATCGAACAAAAAAGCCATGAAGATCATGATTGTCGAGGCTCCGGATAGCCCTGACAGCCCCAGTCGTCTGGCGGCGATTTTTTCTGATCCTCGCCATTATAATAACCCAGAATCACTCTACAAGGTAGACACGATCCACTGCGGAGACGGTCTTGAAAAGGCCTTTGAGTCGTTTAGCCAAGTGCACCCGGATGTCATCCTCGTCGATCTCGATATAGCCGACGGGGCAGCTTTTGAGTTCTGCGAACGAATTCGTACCAACGAAAAGGATCGACACACCGGACTTATCTGTATTAGTCACACCAAGCCCGCTGACGATGGGATCTTAGAGAGAGTCCTTGAGCATGGCGGCGACGATTTCATCGACGCGAAAGCGAGCGATCGGGAAGTTGTCGCGCGGATCAACTCAGTCTTTCGGTTTAAGACGATGACCGATCGTCTGCGATCGGCAAATCATCACTTGAAAATGTTGAGTCTGACTGATGACCTCACGGGTCTGAACAACATGCGGGCCTTCAATATCGAATATCAAAAGCTCATCAAGTCTTGCCGTAACGGTGATACCGGTCTCGGCATCATCATGCTTGATCTCGACCATTTCAAACGCATCAATGATAGCGCGAACCACCTGGTCGGTAGCTTTATTATCGGCGAAGTTGGTCGACTCATATCGCACTCAGGAGTCTTGAGTGCTGGGTCTGTTCCAGCCCGCTACGGTGGCGATGAATACATTGTCTGCGTGCCGACCAATTCGGTGAGCCAGCTGTGGGACATTGCGGAGCGCATCCGGGATTTGATCTTCCGTTCAGTGTTCAAAAAGGAACAATATTCGCTGAAACTAACTGGAAGTCTTGGCGTGGCGTGGGTCGATCCTGCTTTCGAAGGAAAGTCAGATGATCTCATCAAAGCGGCAGACATGATGCTCTATCGCAGCAAGCGCAATGGGCGGAATATGGTCAGTGGTATGGTACTCCGCTATCCCGTCGATTTCGATCAGATTGGACGACCGCATCTGCTCGATCGGGATAACTTGAAGGACGAAATCCTTCCGCCTAGAAGGCAGAATTCACAGTAGAGCCTGTCTCAAAAAGGCGATCTCTTCGTTACTTGTCAGAAAAAAATCCTCATTTACCGTATGTAAACTCCGGTTTTTTTCCTCCGCGCGCCTTGATATCCCCTTTTTGAGACAGGCTCTAGAGAAAAAACAACAAAAAGGCGATCTCTTAGTTACTTTCTAGAGAAAAAACAACAAAAAGCCGCAGCATGAAAATGCCGCGGCTCTTTGATTTAAGGAATGCGATTGATCTTGAGCGTGTTACTTGGTTTCATCTGATTGATCGGAATGCCCGCCGTAATCACCACGACATCACCCGACTCGACGATACCAATGTCTTTCAGCACCTTCGGTAGGTCCTGCAGAACCGTATCAGCATTGTAAAACGAACTGTTCGGAATACCATGGACGCCCCAGACCAGCGCCAGGCGTCGCGCGACGTCCGGACGAGGTGTAACGGCGATGATAGGAGTGCTGGGGCGCCACTTGGAAATTGTCCGCGCAATCGATCCCGTAAGGCTGAGGCAAACGATGGCCTTAGCTTTGAGAGTGTCAGCTGCTTCGCAGGCCGAAATCGCAATCGATTCATGGACTTCCCAGTTGCCGACGTCGTCGTGCAAGGTCGCTAGGTCGACGCGTGAGGCGCGTTTAAAAGTCCATTGTTCAACCTGCTCGATGATGGAAGCCATGCGCTTGATACACTCGACCGGGTAGCGGCCGGAAGCGACTTCGCCCGAGAGCATGAGGCAATCAGCGCCATCGAGCACACCGTTCGCAACGTCGGCGACTTCGGCAGCACTGGCTCTGGGGTTGGTGATCATCGATTCGAGCATCTGAGTCGCGATGATGACGGGTTTTCCAGCGCGTGCCGCGGCCGCGATGATCTTCTTCTGCAGGTTTGGCACGCGTTCGACGTTAGCTTCCACACCGAGGTCACCGCGCGCCACCATCAGGGCATCGGCCGCCTCAGCGATGGCATCGATGACTTCCATCGCCGTTGTTTTTTCAATTTTTGCGATAACGGGCACATCGGAGCCCAGAGCTTTGATCATCGCTTTGATTTGATGAATGTCAGAGGGATCTTGAACGAAAGACAAAGCGATGTAATCGACGCGGTTGGCGATTCCAAATAGCAGATCTTTGCTATCTTTATCGGTCATGGCTGGCAGAGAAAGCTTGGAGTCAGGAAAATTGACACCTTTTCTGTTCTTTAAAAGTCCGCCTTCTTCGACGCGGACAATGACGGCATCTTCCTTGACGGCATCGACCTGGAGAAGGAGCAAACCGTCATCCATCATCACGCGCTGACCGACTTTTACGTCATGGACGAGCCCGCGGTAATCGATGGGAATGACCTTAGGGTCATCTTGTTCAATACCGTAGCGGAGTCGATAGTACTCGCCGTTTTTGATGTCCATCTGGCCACCAATCAGGCGGCCCACACGGATTTTAGGACCTTGCAAGTCCTGCAGGAGAGCGACCGGACGGCCCGTTTCGATACTGGCCCGACGAATCGATTCGATGTTTTTGGCGTGCGTCTCGTGATCGCCGTGCGAAAAGTTGAGGCGTGCCACGTTGAGACCGGCCTCAATCAGCTGCTTTTGCACCTCATAGGTCGAGGAAGAGGGTCCGAGCGTACCGATGATCTTCGTGTGGCGGCGATCGAAGAAATTACGGCTGAGCGGAGCTTCTGTTTGACCTGACAAACTTGACATATAGATTCCTTCCGAGTCTGAGACCTTGGCAAAAACAGCAACTGAGGCAACATTCGTCAACTCTTTGTAGCAAGATTTTTCTCTCACCTTAAGAACTTTGTCATCCCGACCGAAAAACTTCTGGAAGCCTTTGCCAAGAGTCCAAGATTCTTGGTCAAGTTTGAAAAAAGGTGAAAAATCTTTGTCGCATTGAGGTTGCAAGGGTGTCGCGTCTCAACCTACTGGTCGGAACCAACATAGCCGATCGCTACTGCATCACCGCGGAAATCGGTGGCGGTGGGATGGGGCGCGTCTATAGTGCGATTCCTTTCGCTGACCCCTCGCAGACAGTGGCGATCAAGGTGATCGAGCACCACTTGCTCGATTACGAGGACGTCCTCCGCTTCCAAAGGGAAGCTGCTTTGATGAGCCGCCTCCGCCACCCGAACATTATCACATTTCACGAGCTGGGGCTCTATCAACAGCAACAGTCCGATGGATCCGATGTCATCAGCGGCTATTATATCGTGATGGAAATCGCCAAAGGGCACGATCTCAAAGAGTCGCTCGGCAAAAGCGGACGTAAAAACCTCGAGTTCTTCTTTGAGCTCGGTCTGCAGGTGTCTTCGGCCCTGGAGTACACCCACGCGAAGAACATCATTCACCGCGATATCAAGCCCCAGAACATCATCATCGAACGAGCCCTTGAAGGGGACTCGGGCATCCTGGTCAAAGTCCTCGACTTCGGCATCGCGCGTCTCACGGAACTCGACCTCTATTCTGACGACGATTCGCTGCTCGACGTCGCTGGCACACCTCTTTACATGGCTCCTGAGAACAGCAAATACCTGGAAGCGCCGATCGACCACCGGGCGGATCTCTATTCGCTCGGCTGCATGCTCTATGAAGTTTTGGCGGGACGTCCGCCTTTTCTCGGTACAACGCGCGAGAAGCTAGCGCGCGATCATGCTCAAGCAAGCCCTGAACCTCTCAGTACCATTCGCCTGGACGTGCCTCAGGTCATCAGCGATATCGTCATGAAGTTGATCGCCAAGCATCCCCAGGATCGCTACCAAACAGCCTTTGGACTGCACGTGGACCTCGTGAGGGTGCGGCGGCTATTGCGCAATCAACATCCGCGCCTCTCGCGCTTCCAACTCGGCCGCTATGATAGGATGCGCATTCTGCCTTCCAGCATCGAAATGGTCGGTCGCGAAACGGAGCTGGAAGCCCTCGTGACGAGCTATCATGCGATCGCTAAAGAAAGCGGACGCAGTCGCTTGGCTGTGATTCGCGGCGCTCCCGGCGTCGGTAAGACAAGGATACTCAAGGAATTCCGTGGGTACCTCGCCAAGCACCGGATCCGCTATATCAGCACCAGCTTTTCGCGGCACGAGAACAACCTGCCTTTCAATGCATTGGCCAATGGCTTCAACGAGTATCTGGTCCACGTTTATAAAACCCAGCCATTGGAAGCTGAAGAAATCAAGCGCAAGGTCAAAGCTTTGCTCGGACCCACCGCTTTTCTTGTCGCTGAGATCGTGCAAGGTCTCAAGCCCTATCTCGATGATCTGGCGGAAGAAGATCAGGTCCGCAGTGGACTTGAGCAGGAGAAGGAATTCGATTTCTCCGATTTTGCCAAAGCGTTTTCAGATTTTACGCGTTGTTTGGCCAGTGAGGCTGAACCCGTAGCCTTCTTCTTCGACGATATGCAGTGGGCCGACGACAAGAGCATCGAGCTCATCGATCGATTTATCAGTTATAATAATTCGCAGCGTTTCCTCCTGCTCATCTCGCATCGACCGCTCGATCCCGGTGAGGGCCAGAACTTCCAGACTTTTCTCAATAAGTTTTCTAAACTCAGAAGACGGTTTCAGGAAATTGAACTCGGCACTCTGCGGCGCGAAGCCGTCGCTCAGTTGAGTCAATATATCTTGAGGGCAGAGCATGCCCTGAATCCGACCTTTATCGACTATCTCTGCGCTAAAACTAGCGGAAATATATTATACCTTCTAGAGCTCCATCGCAGTTTGGTGACGCAGGAACTGATCAGCCTCGACGAAAATGGTCGGTGGCGCTTTCAGATGGACGACATCTACCGAGCGCACATCATTTCCAATTCCATCGATTTGACCTTGAATCGATTGTTCGAGCTTCCTTCCAATGAGCGTGACGTTCTCGAGATGGCGGCCATCCTCGGTGCGGAATTCGAACTTCCCATGTTGGAAAAGCTCCTGAGTGATGCAAGAGGCAATACGGCTGAAGTCATCAAAAGCGCAGTGGCAGGGGGCCTGCTGACGCCTCTAACGACCGGATCGACTATTCCCAAATTTGGTTTTATGCACCGGAGTATTCGCGAGGCTTTGATCGATGCCATCGATCTGAAGCGCCGCTCTCAACTCCATCGACTGGTCGCCATGCGCCTCGATGAAACGACCGAGCTGCGGACTCCTCAATTGATTTTTACCCTGGCCCACCACTTCTTTCAGGCGCTGGATAGCAAGGAACCGGGGACCTTAGATTTGGCTGAAAAAGCCATCCTTTATTGCATCAGAGCAGGCACGCAAGCGGTCGATGTCGATGCTCGACTTTCGGCGCAGCGTTACTTTCAAAATGCGCGCAGTCTTCTGCCTATTGTTCAGATCGCCGAGAAATCTAAGCAGAAATTACAAAAGCAAGTCCTTCATGCCATGGCGGATATCAGCTTCGTCCAACGCAACTACGTCGAAGCCTTGAATCTCTACAAAGAGCTGAGGGAACTGCCTCTATCGAGCGAAGAGTATGCCTATGTCTCCTATAAACTCCTGGTGCTCGGACTGGTCAGCGGACACGTGGCCTCGAGCCTGAGAGAAGTCGTTCAATCTTTTCGGCGCCTCAAGTTCCCTCTCATCCGATTGGGCTTTTGGAGTGATCTCGAAGCCAAGTTGCGTATGATTATCTATGCCTTGCAACCTCTGGCCAGAAGTTTGCCGATGCGCATCTTTCGGCATGCCGAGCCGGTCACCTATAAGGAAGGCACGCATAGCTTTCATCCCCTGATGCTTTACCTAATGGGACAGTATGCCGGCCTGAATTATGATAAGCGACTCGGCATCATCTATCATACCAAGCTCCTGGAACGATGCCGTCACACGACTATTCCAGAAGATATGGCCTTGCGCCTTTTGTGCGATCATGCGCTGATTCTAGGTCACTTCGGCTTTCAAAAGCGTGCCTATCGCATTCTTGAGATGGTGCAAAAGCATATCCTCGAACATAAAGGGTGGCGGACGATCCTTGCCTACGCCACTCTAGTTCAGACGCTTGTGATCGATCAGTACCAAGGCAAGCAGGAAGACCTCCGCGAAAGTCTGGATTTTATCCAAAATGACCTTCAGACCCAGGATTTCCAGCTTGCCGCTATGCAGCAAAGGACCTTTCGGATCTTTCTTTTCCTGGTTCAAGTTCAGGGAAAAGAGATGGCTAAGCTGATCCAGGTTCTTCCGTCTTCCCTGACGGTCAGGCATTGGCTCTCGTCGCGTGCTGTCGCCATGTATCTCTTCTGGCTCTTGATCTGCGATTCGCGTGAATCGATCGTGAGCTATCAAAGCTTTCTAGCTGGACGGATCGCGGGCGGCAATCGGCGGCTCGATAATTTCGTGAGGATCAGCGAAGCCATCGTCAGACTGGTCGCTGGTGAAAGAGAAAAGGCCAAGGCCGCCTATATCGAAACCTTGACTCATTTTCGTGATTTACCCAAAGATCCGCTGCTGATGCCGCACGAATCCGATTTCGTTCTGCTGTTCATCGGCTTCTTTGCCGAAGTCTTTGCCTTTGAATACGGCGAAGATCTCCTCAGGATTTCGACTCTCCATCCTTCTCTCCGCGCTATTCTACGTATGACAGAGCAGCCGAAGCACCGGCGTCGCGCGATTCCTATGTTGATCGCTGCGCGGATGAAGGAAGTTCTCAGTAAACGCAATATTAAACTGGCCTATGACGTTGCACTTAAACAGTCCAAAATCAATCAGCAACCCCTCATTGAAATGCTGGCTGAACTCTGGTTTGGGCGCTACCTGAAAAAGCAGGGTGCGTTGATGCGCGTGGATTATCTCAGCAAGGCCGAAGAACGGGCCAGCTCCCAAGGTCTCGATCTGGTCTCGGCCATGAGCCGAAAAATCAGCCGTGAATTAGGCCAGCTCAGCGCTGAAGAGATGACGGGCAAACATCTGATCGGAGAGTCCAAATCGGAGGTAGCGCTTGATCCCTTGCTGGAACAGCATCTGCGTCTGCTACCCAACTTGCGCAGCGATCAGATGGATTTTGATAAGGCCAAGCAAGAAGCGATGGCCCTTCTCCGCAATCGTCTCGACTTTGATCAGGTCTATCTGATTACACTCAACGATATCGTCGCTTTTGAAGCCTTGAATCTTCCCCCTCAAGATAAATTGCAGCAGCTGATTGCCTATGTTGCGCCTTACATCAACCTGCGCTCGTCTCTGACGATTCCGATCGGCGATGCTCCTTGGATGCAGGGTCAAAGCCAAAATTTCGTACCTCCTCCTAAAATGCAAGCCCGTGAATCAGTCGAAGTGATAGAAAT
>CANJJY010000081.1 GCA_947474445.1 Oligoflexaceae bacterium | reverse complement strand
AGATGGGCACAAGGATTTTGAGGATCGAGACGCAAGGACTCGCGGTGATATTGGATCGAAGACTTCATGTCACCGCGGATGCCCCAGAACCATTCCATGATGAAATTGTCAGGGACCAGACGATAAAAGAGACCCAGGGCAAATCGGGCCGAACCTTGGAGCGTCACGTTGGGGCGTAAAGAGAGATCGTAGGGAGAACGCGTCACATCCAGCCAGATATCCCGCACGCGTTTGCCATACTTAAGAGAGGCGAAAATACCGTCAATACTCGCGATCTTGGCCTGGATAGCAGCCGATAGGAAGCGGCAAAGGAGATGTTTGGCGTCGCGCTGCAAACAGCCGTCTAATTTGCTCAGGCCCTTGCTCAGGATCAAGCGCGCATGGTCATGCTGTTTCGGATCCAAAACATTCGAGCCCAGGAAGTAGGCATCAGCGGCATAGATCCAATACCCATCGAGCCACTGCGGTTCAAGATCGAGGACTTTGCCTATCACCTGCATGCGCTGTTCGTGTTCGGCCGGTTCCAGGGAGACGGTCTCAAACTTCTTGGTCAGCCGGTCGAACACCTGGGCTTCATCGGGGTGACGCTTCAAGGCTTCGAAATCGACGGGATAAGGCCGATACGAGGGTTCCGCCTTGAGCAGAGCGACGGGAAATAGCGCGTAAATGAAGATAACTTGGTAGAAAGGCAGCTTCATGCTTCAGTTCCTATGCTTGAGCTGGCTTTAGGCAAAGCCAAAGTTTAGCATAAAGCGAGGGCATTCCGGTAAATGAATCCTGGGAGAATCTCTATGCTGCGGACCATACTTTTATTGGCCCTTTCTAATGTCTTTATGACCTTTGCTTGGTACGGCCATCTGAAAAGCCTCCAAGATAAGCCCCTTTATATCGCGATTCTTGTCAGTTGGGCCATCGCCTTCTTTGAATATTGCTTGCAGGTTCCCGGTAATCGCATCGGCTATGAGTTTTTTAGTCTGGCCCAATTGAAGATCATACAGGAAGTCATCACGCTGATCGTCTTCGTGGCCTTCTCCTACTTTTTTATGAAGCAACGCCTGAATTGGAATCTCCTCTGGGCAGGACTATGCATGCTCGGCGCAGTCTTTTTCATCTTTCGTGAAGGTGCGGGAGGATGAAAAGCTAGTTCAGCGCTGAATAACAGTGTTCTCTTGGACACAGTTGAGAAAATTAATCGTGGCTTGAGCAACACGCTTTTTCTCTGTCATGGCGATCGTGTCTTGGCAGGGGTTCCGTTAAAATCCTTTCGTATCAATGGCTTAAGTGATTTTCTAGAGGGTGGCCTGTCCCTTGCTCTAGAGCCTTTGTCCTCGCTAGCGAAGCGAGAATGCAACAGACACGAAAGGTGACTACCATGAGAAATTTACTGACCGCCCTCGTCCTCCTATCAAGCAGCTCGTATGCGCTCTCAGAAACAACCGTCAAAGCTAAAGTCATTGGTGCAGAGTCCCAACTCAAAGTAGGATCCGTCTCTGGTTTTGGAGCAGGCAGCAAGGTCGATGAATCTACGCAGAGCGCTTTCGGGGGAGGAGCTGATGTGGAGTTTGGACTCGCGGAACCTCTCCGCGTTGGAGTCGGCTTCGGAGTGACTCAATTTGATTCCAAAGATAAGACGGCTTATCAAGATCTAGCTCTCGGCGCCTATGGAACCTACGATCTTTTGAATCAGGACGTGGTCGCCCTCTACGGAAAAGGCGGAATCTCCTACAACCAAATCAAACTGGATGACCAGAATCAAGGTCCGGTCAAAGTCTCTTATGACACCACGGGACTTCTCAACTATGACCTCGGACTCGGCGCGCGCTTTAAACTGGCCCACAACGTTAACTTTGGGCTCGAGTATACGTGGACCGACACTTTTTCACGCAACGATGTCCAGGTGAAGAGCGATGGACTTGATTTAGTGGGAGCTGACGCCGAACTTAAGAATATTTCTTTGACCAGCAATCAGCTGACCGCATCGCTCGCCTATAGTTTCTAATCCTTGGTGCCCCCCTCTTTTTGTTGAGCGACTGATGAACCCCGAAGAGTCGACCGTCGTAGACGATCGGCTCTTTTTTTCTGACAAATCTGTGCGTTTCTGCTTGTTCGACTTTAAACCGAAGTGCAGCCGCGCTGCTTCAAAACATGCATGTTGCACGCAAGTTAAATTTGGCACTTTAGTGACGCGGAGCCTACAAAACGCCTCGATTCACGCGAGCCCGGAGCAAGAGTTCAGCTACAGTTTTAGACAGCTCTTCGAGTTTGACCGGTTTCGCAACGTGATAGTCGAAACCAGCGTCGAGGGCTTGCTGTTTGTCGGTGACGCTCGCATAGGCTGATAGGGCAGCAATCGGTAAAGAGCGAGCCTGAGGATGCAGCGAACGACGCCAACGCGATACGAACACCAATCCCGTTTCTTCCGGCATGGAAATATCGCAGATCATCGCATCAAACTCGTCACCGCAGAGTAGAGTCTCTGCTTCCGCTGCGGAGCTAGCTTCGAGAGAGCGGATACCCAAGCGTCTGAGAAAGGTGCGGAGGAGAAGACGATTGTCGGTTTGGTCATCGACGATGAGAAAAGTCCAGCGTTCACTCTCTCGCTGCTCGCGCGCGACCGCATCATCCATCAAGTTTTCTCCAAAGGAAACCTCGTCCTTTAGGGCGAGTAGGAATTTGGAGGGATCTTTCTCCCAGGTTGGAGATAATCCCCAAAGGGTGCCTGTCTTTCCCGGCTGTCAGTCTCGTGAGAGACATCCCGAGTTACCTCAGGGTGCTCCACTAGCGCGGGTAAAGGTCACCTCGCCGATATTATGGAGCGGTCTCTAGGGGCGGGTAGTTGACGTTCGCCACTGCGTTTCTTCACGACAGATATAGCCTTTTTCACCATGCCCCGATACTCAAAGTATCGCAGCATGACCACCGAATCGGCCAGATAACTCACGTTTATCCGCGTTTCCACGCGATCTCCGAAGAGGCCGGTCTGCAAGACGATCATGATCGTGAGAATTCCTTTTTGATTGAGGTAACTGAACAATTCATGCATCTGCGTGATCAAAAAGTGTACTTCTGGCATTGCATTGAGGTTAGGAGCGTTTCGTCCAAGGGTCCTTAAAAAATTTAAGGTAAGATCAACTGCGAGGGGGAAAGGGAAAAAGTTGAGCCTGCCCCCGTGGCGTAAGTCACAAGAAATGTTCGGTAACTCATCTACCTCTAACGCTTCGTGCGTTACTGATAAGACCAGGATGGATCTTTTGCGTAAGATTGGCTTGCTTCCTGCAGAGTTTATCTCGGATTGCCCATGCATCCGTCGAGAATGAGCCCGAGGGACGCGCAGAGGAACAGTGGAGTTGAAATGGATACGCCTGAAATTAAACCAGAAATCAAAGTTCTCTCACGCAGTGCTTTTCATGACTATATGACTAGCCCGAGCGCCACCCACGAGGGTCACAAGAGCAGTTTCAATCCTTACCGTAAGAAGGCAGGAATTTTCAATTTTCTGAGTATGGATGCAATTGAGAAGGTTCTCTCTGAATCGACAAAGGAAATTAAAAATCAATCAAATCATGGTATTAGTCATCCGCCCGTGATGTCGGGTCTCGAACCCCTTCGCTGATGACACGTTCAGTTTCTAGGCAGCGGCGCCAGCCGCTGGGCCTCCTTTTATCCCTGCTCTCCTTGACAGATGCAAAATCAAACCCATGATGCTAAGGTCGGACTCTTTTTATCGAAGATTCATCATGAGGAATTGTCATGGCAAGAGAAACGCGCCAATTTCAAGCTGAGGTTAAAGAGATTTTGGACCTCATGGTCCATTCCCTTTATTCCCACCGTGAAATCTTCCTCCGCGAGCTGATCTCCAACGCATCGGACGCCCTGGACAAAATGCGCTTTGAAGAGCTTCAGCATCCCGAATGGGGCGGAAGCGAAGAAGAAAAACATATCCGTCTGATCGCCAATCCGAGCGAGAAGACCCTGACGATCATCGACAACGGTATCGGTATGACCCACGAGGAAGTGCTGAAAAATATCGGTACGATCGCGCACTCGGGGACTAAAGAATTCATTAAGCACGCAAAAGAAGTCAAGGACCGACCGGATCTTATCGGTCAGTTCGGAGTTGGTTTCTATTCGTCCTTCATGGTCGCCGATCGCGTGACGGTCTCGACCTGTAAGGCTGGAACAGACACCGGAACTTTTTGGGAGTCGACGGGGGACGGCAGCTTTTCGGTCGAAGAACGCACGCGGCCTGAAGGCGTCGGCACGACTGTCACGCTCCACCTAAAGCCTTTTACCGACGACGATAGCGTCGAAGATTTTACCGACGAGCATGTACTCCGTCGCATCGTAAAAAAATATTCGGACTTCATCGCCTGGCCGATCCTTATGATGGTGAGTCGCGAAGAGGACGAACTCGATGCCGAAGGCAATCCTGTCGAAGGCAAGACCAAGACGGTCAGCGAAGATGAAACGCTGAACAGCCGCAAGGCGATCTGGCTCCGTTCGCCTCAGGACGTGACAGACGACGAATACAGCGAGTTCTATAAGCACGTGGCCCATGATTGGACCGAACCGCTGGAACGGATCCACTATCGCGCCGAGGGTTCCCAGGAATTCACGGCCTTGATGTTTGTGCCCGGTACCGTGCCTTTCGATTACAACTACCGCGAAAGCAAATGGGGTCTATCCCTCTACGTCAATCGCGTCTTCATCATGGATCATTGTGAAGACCTGGTGCCGACTTATCTGCGTTTCCTCCGCGGCGTCATCGACAGTTCGGACCTTTCGCTCAATGTTTCGCGGGAAATTCTGCAGAAAGACCGTCAAGTCCAGGCCATCAAGAAAGCCGTTGCTTCCAAAGTGCTGAAGCACTTGGGCACCTGGCTGAGTGAAAGGCGCGAGACCTACGAGAAGTTCTGGACTAACTTTGGCCCGACCCTGAAAGAGGGCGTACCGAACGATTTCAGCAACAAAGAAAAGATCGAAGAGCTTTTGCTTTTCCGTTCGAGCGCTCAAGAAGGCTGGACCACCTTGCCCGAATACGTCAAGCGCATGAAGAAAGATCAAAAAGAGATCTATTTCATCACCGGCGAATCGGTCAAGCAGCTTGAATCCAGTCCTTATCTGGAACGTTTGAAGGTCAAAGGTTTTGAAGTTCTGTATGGCATCGATACCGTCGATGAATGGGTCATGCAATCGATTTCCAAGTTCCAGGATAAGCATCTGCGCTCGATTACCAAAGAAGGTTTGGAGCTCGATAGCGAAGACGAGAAGAAATCGAAAGAAGAAGAACTGAAGTCCAAAGAGCAAGAATTCAAAGATCTCCTTGAGACGATTAAAACGGCGGTCGAACCTCACGTCAAAGAAGTGAAGATCTCGACCCGTCTCGTCGATTCCCCTGTCTGTCTCGTGTCTGGCGCCTACGATCCTTCTTCGCGCATGGAGCGCTTGATGGAGTCGATGGGGCAGGCCGTACCCAAGGCGAAGCGCATCATGGAAATCAACCCGAGCCATCCCGTGTTCGGCAAGATGAAGACGCTGTCGACTGAAACCCAAAAGCAGTGGGCTGAGATTCTCTACAATCAAGCCTTGATCACTGAAGGATCACCCCTGGAAGATCCTATCAAGTTCAGTAAGCAGATTGCGCAACTCATGACGCAGGTTCAATCCTAGAGTTAAGACGAGCCGCGGCCAGAGGTCGCGGCTTTCTTATGGACTCGCTCTCCTTTCCCCTCCATCCTGATTCCCTGGTAACCTCCGCGGCAATGGCGAATGATTGGCCATGAACCTCGGCGCATCGTCTGGTTTCGCGGGCATCTGCCTCCTTTTTAGGGGCGCATGAGCGCCCCATTTTCTGTTTTTGTCGCTGTGTGCACCTTCACTCTTGAGTCTGTGCTAATACTTCCGTGAGATAAACGACGATAGGATCGAGCTCGGGGTGTTTGACCATATCAAAGGGAAATGGTTCGCCCGTGTTCATCAATCCGTCTTTGCATTGCTTGGCGGTATCGAGAATGACCTTCAGGCCTTTGCGGAACATGAGCGCGTTTTCGCTATTCAAGGCCCAAGGACCGGCGAGTTGACTGGTGTAAAGGCTTGTTGTGTTGGGTCCATGATAGTCTTCATTCACTTCAAGATATCCCTTTTGCAGATCAACTCGGTACGTTTCACTCTTTGAAGCCAAGGTCTCGGTGGAAGAAACCACAAGACCTTCGACGCTCAGGAAACGGATCCCAGCATGGGGAGAGGTATTGTTCGGACATTCAAACTTCACGTGCAGATCAGGCAGGTTCACTTGCGTGGGAAAGAAGGAGCCTTCTGCCGCGAAAGCATTAAGACTGCAAAGCACAAAAGCCGTTGAAATTAGTTTTGACATGGGTTGGAGCCTCATTGAGTTAAGAGTGCCTCGAAGAACGACGCACTTTTCCTTGTAACAGGGCTCAACGAAACGGCAAGAATAAAAGCGAGGAATGATTAAAATCTCTAGGTTGAGATCCAGAATTATGAAGCTTTCAATCCATTAAAAAGGTGTCTGTCTATACTTTTCCAGCCTCCTCGTTCAGCCTGTCGAGAGTCTACGCGACCCCTTACCTTGAGCATTCATCACTTAGTGTCTCAGAATTCATTATATCATTAAAATCAGTCACTTAAGTGGTGATGGCGACGCGGGGCAAGGTTTTCAGAGCTTTGGTACGAGGATTGCTTCATTACGGCGTGAGAATAAAGTGGAATGAGGACTAAAGATATATGATCCGGCTCCCTGCGCTTGTTATGGCTGTTTCTGCCTCCGGTCTCCTCTTGGTTTCTGTTGCCTGTAAGACGACTTCGTCATCACCTGCTAGCGTGGGAAGAGGCGGATCTGCAGCAGCTCGCAGTGAGTCGATGGACGAAACAAGTGCTGAAGCAAATGGCTTAGACGGGCAATGGCAATCGCGTTGCATCCCAAAGAGCAAAGGACTTTATACTAAGACGATGCTCCATTTTGAGAGCCCTTCGCTGACTTTGAAAAGCCACTACTATACCGATTCCGAATGTGCCGTCGAAGCGCCTGACCAGCTTTTAAGCCGCTTAGGCATCGACAAGAATCTGGCGGTCAAAGGGACCTTCGCGATCCACGGCAAAGACAAAAACAATCTGACCGAACTCGATCTTCACCTCCAGAGTACCACGGCCTATATCGTCGCCCAGATTGGACCGCAATCGGCTACCTTCGGCAAAATCTGCAAAAAGACCGAAGTGAAGAAGGGAACCTGCGCAAAACTCTCCGGACAGACTCCGGCGCAAAGGGCTCGCGAGCTTGATCCTATGTCGACCTATACGCGCTTATAAAGGATAAAAGCCTCGGTGATGACACGAGAGGCTCGAGCCTCCCTTTTGTCGCTTGATCGGTGCGGATCGAGCAGGCAGAGTGGGGATCAAGGAGGGTCTGACCTATGCATGACCTTGAATCCTATCGCGCAGATCCCAAAAAGTATCACGAAGAAGCGGCAATCTGCGATGCAGGCGCTTTTCAAAAGATTGCTAAGTCGCGCCGCTCCATTCGACGTTTTACCAGCGAACCGATTCCTCCCGAAGTCACCCGTGCGTGCATCGACCTCGCCCTGGAAGCCCCTAATTCCTCAAATTTGCAAAGCTGGGAATTTCATTGGATTCGTACACCCGCTTTAAAAGAAGAGTTGGCCCATGCCTGCCTTGACCAAGCAGCCGCTCGAACGGCCGCTGAGCTGATCGTCTGCGTAGCACGGCGCGGCACCTGGCGACGGAATGCCCCCATGATCGCCGCGCAACTCGAACGCGAGGGTCTGCCGACCGCGACGACGCTCGCTTACTATCGCCGCCTCGTCTACATCTTATATACCGTCGGCCTGGGGTCCTTCCTTGCTCCCCTCAAATGGCTCGTGTTAACCATCGTCGGGATATTCCGGCCCATGCCCCGTGGCCCACTGACCAAGAGCGATCTTAGAGTTTGGACGGTTAAAAGCTGTGCTCTCGCCTGTGAAAATCTCATGCTAGCCTATCGGGCTCACGGCTATGATACCTGTCCGATGGAAGGCTACGATGACCGTCGCGTGAGACGACTCATCAAGTTGCCCCGGGATGCGGAGATCGTTATGGTGATCGGCGCAGGGCGCAGGTCAAAAGGTGGGGTTTATGGACCTAAACTGCGATTGGATGCATCACTCTTTGTGTTTGAACATTAGGCCAATCAACCGACTTAAGAAAGTCTTCGGTGAGTCGAACGCGAATCCGAGTGTCTCCGGATTCGCGAGGAGAAAAGTATCAGGGCGTCATGGTTGGGCGAGAGGAATCAAGATCAGTGTCCTCATTCGCAGCCGATGCAATGATGTCATCGACCCCCACATTTTCTTGGATGCGTTGCTTGGCTTGCAAGAAAACTTGGGAAAGTTGCACTCTTTCCGCATCGCTTGAATGCTTTTCGATCAAACTAAAAACATCGTTCTCTTCTTGATCGACATGGTGCTTGACCAATGTTTTTAATTCATCGATTTTGTCCAGAAAGGTCTCTTGGTCATTGAGAACGTCCGTCGCATCATCCAGAAGAGTGCGAATGTCCTCGTGCTCGTGCTTCGCGTCGGCCATCAGTTCTTTCATATCAGGAAAGGCTTGAAACTGGTTATAGACCGTTTCCTCTTCGGCGATTGAGTGAGACGTCAGATCCGCCTTAAGCTGATGAAAGAGATCGGCCGCTTGCTGCTCATCGGGAGCTGATTCAATCTCATTGAACAAGACATCCACTTTTCTGTGGTCGAGGCGCAAGACATTGAGGACGCTCATCTCGTCGGCTGGCTTGGCCGTCTTACTGAGAATCGCGCCAGCAACAGCGCCGACCGCATCCCGGGCGCGCCCGACCAAACCGCTGACCGGCTCTTTGCCTGTCAGCCATTCGACACCGGAGCGTTCCATGAAGCTAGTGAGCATAGAAGAATGCCGGCTGAAGGTCGCATAGACTCCCTCAAAGGGAGCAATAGCCGTCTTTACATCTGCCATGGCCAATTGAACAGATTTGTGGATGAGATGGCTGCACATCATCTGATTTTGTTTGATGAGAGTGTAGCTACCGAGCTTTTCTAAAGGCAGGGACATGGGATCCGAGATGATCTCATCTATCGTGTCAGCGAGTTTCACCGAGCCAGGCTTCGGATCTACGCGTATCCCAAAGTTACTCACGACGGTCTCGATCATACGCAGATTCTTCTCGTCTTCTTCCGCCATATTTTTGAACTCATCTTTGACCTTGTCGTCTTCGAGCAGGTTAAGAGCCTCGTTGCAGCGAACGATCGTCTTTTGTCGATAGAGAACATCAGCCAGTTCACTACCTATTGCTTCACGCATTTCTTGTTCTGAGAGTTGCATACTGAATTCCTCTTACTCAAGAGATTGATGGCAGAATTCATCCTCACCGGAAATCATTAGGCTATTCTTATCCGCGAGGGAAGCGATAACTCTATGGAAAGTTCTTGTGACTTAGAAACGGAGGTTTAAACTTAGAATCCACAAACATAGATGTAGAGATAGAGGTTCGATTGATGAATACTACGCATGATCTATTTATAGTCTAAGCAATTAGTGCCTATCGATTTTTGTGAATTACAGTCGATGACGATGGGACCCTTTTGGAGTTGACGAATCCATGAGCATGAGCTTCAAACCATTTCAGGCTTATTACCGCTGGTGCCTCGCAGCCCAACCGGGGATAGCCAAAACAATGGAGATTAAAGTCCATTTGTTCATGGCTATTGCCCTCATCACAAGCGTGTTGATGTGGTCTTACTCCTGGGCGAGCTACGCTTACGTCGCGAATCCACTACTTAATTTCATGGGTTTTTTCTACGCGGCAGTTCATCTCTCCGCGCTGGCCGTCTTCCGAGCTACCGGGTCTTTAAAGGTCGCCTGCAACACGATGCTGGTACCAGGGTTGCTCTTTCAAGTGCACTTTTCTTTTGTCACGGGTGGGTTTTTTACCACCACGATCGTCTGGGTGGGGATTTTACCCTTGATCGCGGGCGTTTTAACCAACATCCGTCACACTCTGATTTGGTCTGGATTCGCGATCGCTTCAATATTGGGGATGATGGCCCTTGAGCTAGAAGGATATCCTTTTGCTCACGCCATGAGTGATAGAGGGCGCTTTGTCATCCAGCTGTTCGTATTATTTGGGATGATCGCCTTGAACAGTGGATTTACCATCTTTCTGCTCTTGCTCGAGCAATCGATGGTCGCGAGGCAAGCTCAAAAGACTCTTGAAAAGCAGAATTTCTTGCGTGTTTTAGCCCACGACATCGCCAATCCTTTGAATATCATCAGTACCGGTACCCAGATTCTCCTTCAACATGGGCCGACGGATGAGGATAAAAGGCAAAAAATGTTAAGCATGGTCGAACGAGCGAGTCAGCTGATCTCCGACATTCTATCGACGGTGCGACAGCTTGAAGCCAGTGAGAGCGGCAAGTTGAAGATTGAGCTTAAACCATGCGCGCTATTGCCCATCATCGAGCAATGTCTGGAACACTTTAAAAGTCAGTTGACTTCAAAAAACATTCAGGTGGATCTGCACTGTCCTCCCGATCTTTGCGTCTTGACCCATGCGACCCTCATGCAAAACCAAGTGCTCTCCAATATCCTTAGCAATGCGATCAAGTTCTCGCCCTCAGGGGGCCACATTGTAATCGTCTGTGAAGAGTCAGGGTCCTCAGGCTTGATCCATATCAAAGATCAAGGTGAAGGCATACCACCTTCCCTGCTGACAGACCTGTTCAGCCCCAGCGCCGTGACTCACAGGCCAGGTACATGGGGCGAAGGAGGAACAGGGTTTGGAATGCCCATCGCATGGAAATTCGCACAGCTCTTAACGGGGAAAATAGATGTCGAGAGCCCCTGCCGGGAGGCCGGTATTGCGGTGGGAGGAACCAAATTCTCCATCGTGCTTCCCCTCGCTAAAAATTCCGCTGTATCAGAATCCACCCAGGGCTTGAATAACTCTACTTTCTTACGTTCCGCTTAATCAGCTTCAAAAAAGTATTACCTGTTTGATTCAGTCGCGCAAAGCCGAATTTTTAGTCGGTCTATGCTGGCTAAATCAAAGATGCTTTAGCGATAAAATGCCGAGATATCAAGCTTACAAAAATTTTCTCCGATAATATCAAAAGCATCTCGCGAACGGGGGAGAGAATGAAGCCATGGTTTAAATGGATGGGGATAGGAGTCATGTTATCTATCTCATGCAGTGAGATGGATCCTCAGGATACCGATGCCCGAAAAAACTCCTGGAGCAATAGAGAAGAAAAGACTATTTCTCCTGAAACAGTCGCGGAAACGGAAGTTTTGTCGGCTCCTCTCGAAGATCAGGAGCCGATGGTCATTCAATCTGAAGCATCGGAACCGGTGCCGATTGCAGGCAGCTATTTGACCTGCCGCATGCCTCCTACTTCCAGTCCGGCTGATGGCAATTATGCCGTCTATTGCGATCTTACTTCAGATAAACCGACCGACACGGGTTGGACATTCTTTGTGTCTCGCAATCGCGAAACGCCGGTGGAAGTGCAAGCCGTTCGCGTCGATACCTTGGGAAAGACTTGGCTTCTTAAGTTCCCCAGCTTTGCCGGCGATGACGTCATCACGATATCGGCTCGATATAACGATGGCAGTTCCGGCCCGATTACGGCTGCCACCGATCTCGCGAAAGACATCATACAAATTATCAAGAATGCAAATAGTCCTTTGCCTCAAACCATCGCCAATACCGGCAAATTATTTTTCATGACGCAAACCCAGCCTGCCGCCTTAAATCTTTTGGCAGGAGCAGCCGCTCCGTCCGAGCCTCTTTATTTTGCGGCCGGAGATCTCATCCCTGACGTGATAGGTCGACTCAACGTGCAATCGATTAAAACAGCCAGCCTCAGCGAACTGACGGCGGCTGGGAAGGTACCTTACAAATTGGTATTGAAGAAAGCTGCGACAGGGACTGGTCTCGTCTTTGATCTGGTTAGCGGAACTGCTAGTAAGAGCGAAGGACAGTGCTTTGACATCAGCGGCAAAAGCCTAACGATTGGCAATAACCTCATCCGCTATCCTTGCGATGCGAATGCAGCCAATCAGAGCTTCGAAGCGGTGATCAATTCTGACAACATCAGTTTTAAGATCCGGAGCACGACAGACCAAACTCGTTGTGCGGGTACGATAGCCCCATCTTCTACTATTGTTGTCGTCAACTGTACAAGCGCGCCCTCTTATCGACTTTCGACCGTTCCTAACTGAGCCGGGCCATAGACTGAGCTCCGCGTCCGATACCCATTGACGAATGGTGCGGAGATTCAGCAAAATCAAAGGAGTGGCTGTCTCGATCAGGCGACTGCAGGGAGTAACAAAGTGTTGGTTCGCATACCTGGAAAACGTCTCGCAATTACCTTCGGCCTCGCGATCCGTCTCGGACTTCTCCCTCTGATGAACGCCTGCGCGAGCAACGGACTGGGCGAAGACGCCATCAATCAACGTAGCGTTTACCAAGACGATGACAGCGCCTCTCTCCTTTTGCCTTCGCCCAAGCAAGCTTCTGAAGAAGCGCGCAGGAACCAGGGCGAGACCGAAGAACAGAGCATGGGTAAACTGCACGGAGCTTCGAATCAGGTGGCAAGCGGCGTCGATGGAACCGGCGAGATGAACGACATCGCGGCTGCTATTGCCCGCATCGCGGTACCTCAGGGGCAGGATGAAGGCAGTGCGTTTGTGCCGGTCAAAGGTCGCGTCCCGACCGGCAAAGAACGAAGAAAGCCGATTTTTCTAGGAAAATTGGGGATAGAAGCGATCTTTTCTCAGACCGATACAAGCGCGATGAGACCTGCCTTGCGGACTGAGCCGCCGAGCGGTATGAGGCTGTCAGCGCGATCAGGTCCAGCTCCCGGTGTAAGTACGGAAGGGATGGGAACTTATATCGTACGCCCCGGAGATTCCTTGAGTTTGATTTCTCTCCACATCTACGGGACCACAAGTCGTTGGATGGAGCTGGCCGTGCTCAACCGGCTCGGTAACGGTTCCATTATTTTTCCTAAAGAGCTTATCCTCTACGTGCCTGTTCCCTAATGGAGCCCGTTAGTAGATGCATTCCCGCCGAAGACTTTCAAGATATGCCGGCTTATGAACCTGCTGAAAAGT
>CANJJY010000080.1 GCA_947474445.1 Oligoflexaceae bacterium | reverse complement strand
GAAAGGGTGATAGTCGTCGCCCTGCTGGTTGATCGCGTCCATCTTCTGCATGCCCGCATCGAGCGAGAGCTGCCCGTCTAGGACCTGATCGGCCGCTTCATCGATGGAGCTGAGTTTAGAAAGATTGATCTGCCCCGGTGCAAAGCGCAGAACGATGCTGCGATGATGGTGGCTGTCTCCTGCATCCGTCCCCTCCTGATCCAATCGCAGGGGCTTTGGCGCGCGAAATGAGCCGAGCAGGCCGGTGGGAAAAGCCAGATATTCACTTTCGAGGCCGAGTCCCTTACCGGCTTTGTACAGAGCTCGTTCCAGATGATGCGCCGCCGCCCCACATTGCTGGAGGGAGCGCGCAAGGAGTAAAAGGAAGTCGACCTTTCCATTGAATTCGAGTGGCTTCACCGAGCGGTTCCATCAAAGTAAGCCTGATAACGCGGCCAGCTCCAGCTGGCAAGTTCGCGGCCGACCTTGAGGCCCACATTGTTATCGACGGGGATGTGATAGCCTCCCATCGCCCGGGACAGAGCGGCCATCTCCGCGGTCTGACTCCAAGTCGGGAGATCGAGCGTGACTTCATCCCCAGGATTTTTCTCGGTCATGGCCGAGGATGGACGGCGTTCTACAAAGCCAAAGACATCGGACCCGCTGAAGAGAGCGATGATCTTAGCTGCAGCACCGCTAACGGTCGCGTGTCCGCTGATATACCCAGGGAAAGGCGGAGTTATAAAACTTTCAGGTGAATAGGGATGCCATTCCTCAGCCGGCATCTCGCGCACGCCCCCCTCCGGACCGGCCCAGCCTTTGATGGTTTGGCCTTTGAAGTAATGATGAATGAGAGTCCAAGGCCGCGATGAATCATAGGCGCGTTTGGTATCCCAGCAGGCGATGAAAGCATCGAATGTGACGTTTGCCACGGTAAAGTAAAGCTTCACGTCTTGATCGAGAGAATACTTGTCGCGGCGCGAGAGATCCTGTGCGAAGCGAATCCAATGGCCTGTTTGTCCGGTCGAACGCGGTCCGTCGCGCATGAACTCCACAATCGCTTTTTGTTCCTTGGTCAAACTGTGGTTATAAGCGAGGACTTGAGCGGCTTCTGCCTTCAAAGCCGCATCATCGGTGATGGTTGTCGGCGGTGGTCCAGGACGGAACTGATCGGCTTTTTCCAATATAAATGGTTTGACCCGGTACCAATGCGGGGTCAGAAACCCAGGCGTCACCTTCTTGCCGTCTTTTAAGGTGAAAGTGATGGGCTGCCAGCGATCCGGATCGATGATGCGATCGGGAGGGTTGACTGGTTTGTAGAAGGTATAATCGCTGTAGGGCGTGCCGTTGCCGCCCGGTTCATTGCCGAGCTGGTTTGCTCCATCATTTTTACGATAAT
The DNA here is from genome assembly GCA_947474445.1 of Oligoflexaceae bacterium. Taxonomy (GTDB): domain Bacteria; phylum Bdellovibrionota_B; class Oligoflexia; order Oligoflexales; family Oligoflexaceae; genus Oligoflexus. The sequence goes on along the minus strand of CANJJY010000080.1, from coordinate 11,882 downwards.
TGATGACTTCTTCGGCAGCGACGCGGCCAATGCCCTCGGGTTTGCTGCGATCGAGCGAGGTCACCTGCGGATCATAACCCAACTTTTTCATCTGGTCGGCGAGCCATTCTTTAGATTCGGGATAGACAAAAATCAGGGCATGATAGGAGGCATAGCTGATCGCCTTCTTTTTGTTTTCAAGCGTTCGTTCGGCTTTGGGTCGGCGAAGGGCTCCGCCCAGGCGCGAGCCAACGGCCTTGTCATCATAGGCAGCCCACGCATCATAGGCAGCTGTCGCCCAGATCGCCAGCGTGCGGGAGATCACGGTAGGCCGCGCCCCGCGTAGATCGACTTCCCGCGCGGTGGCTTCCTCCGCGATGTCAGCCCAGAGGTAGGCGATGGATACGTCTTTAGCTTGGTCTTCGTGCAAGAACTTATGGAGCGGCTTTTCGGTTCCGATCTCGGCGCGACCTTCCTGTGCTAATAGATGGCAGGTCGTGGCGAGTAAAACGAATATGAAGAACTTCAGGTCTTGCCTCATCTTGGCTGATCCTCGCATAGGGCTTCTAATGACTCGCAAAGCATTGGTTTGAGTCTAAACCGAGTCTGAGGCAGGGGCAAGTCTGGTCCCACGATCAAGGGGAGCTGGAGGCCTGCCAACTGAGGGGACGAATGGTGAAACCTCTGGCAGTCATGAGGCGGAGGAGACTTTTCTGCCCTCCAAAGTGAGCGGCACCGACGGCGATCAAAGTTTGCTTGGGGCCGAGGAGAGAATCGAGACGTGAGATCCACTTTTCATTGCGACGATCGAGCAGGATCGTCCGCATCTCGCTCGGCATCTCGGTGATCATTTCTTCAAGTCGCGCTTGATCTCCGGCGAGGTAAGCCTTCTGCAAGGCCTGAAAATCGTCGCCTTCAGGGTGATCTAACATATCCCTGAGCGCGGCGATGGTGAACACATCCTTGAGATAGGACAGTTGCTCTTCAATCGTCTCGAAGATGAGGCAGGCTTTGCCGCGGGCCTTGGCCGTTTCGCAGATGGTCTGATCCATGCTAGGACCTTGATCATCGGCGTGCAGGGCATCGGCTGTCATCAACTGACTCGCCGCTGCGGCCGGAGACATCCGATCGATCTGATCGCTCGTCATCGTAGGGAAGGATTTTTTCAAGAGAGCGACGAGTCGCTGCCAATCTCTCTCACCGAGCTTTTGTTTGAGACTTTCGCCGGCGGGAAGAAGCAGGTAACGCTGGAGTAACAGGGGCGTGGCGGCATCCGCATCTGTTTCGATCAGGACGCGATCAGAGGCTTGCAGTCGCTGCCATACGATGGGAGGAATTTCATCTTTACGTACGCCGAGATGCATGGTGCCGATCAGGGTCACGACCTGGTCCCCCCGCTTCGCTTCCCATACAAAGCCTTTTTGTAGTGGTGGGGGCGGTGTCTGGCAAGCCAGAAGGAGGAGGAAAAGCCAGGCCCCTAGTCGATGAGGCAGAGTGGAATGGATTTTTTGCATGCTTACTCCTTCTGGCAGCGACGAGCAATCCTGATCTGACTTGCAGCTTAAGCACAGAAAGCCTATAATTTCATCCTCGTTTGATAGCTTTGGGTACTGAATAAGAGGTCGCCATGTACACGAGTGAAGATCTGAGAATCACGTCGGCAGCTGATTTTCTCGAATTTATGCCAATATTTATTTTCGTGGCCTTCGTCGGCCCTTTCTTGCTCGTTGCGTACTCGGTCGGATTTGTATCTGATTTGGTCGGTTGGTTGGATTGAGGTAGCAGCAAGAGCGTCTCCAGCCAACTCTGTGGGCTGGAGACAGTCTCTATTTTAAGAGCAAGTCAGCATAGTGAGCGAGGAGTTCGGTCGATACCGGGCCGGCTTCCTTGTGAATGAGAATACCCTGACGATCGATGAAAAAGGTTTCAGGTACACCCGTTACCCCGTAGTCGATCGCTGCTTTACCGTCTTCACTATCGAGTCCCAGAATATAAGTCTTGCCGTAGGTACGCGCGAATTCAAGAGCGGCGGTCGGCGTGTCTTGAATGGCGATGCCGACGACAGCGATCCCGCGATCTTTATACTTTTGCCAGAACGCTTCGAAATCCCGCGCTTCAGAACGGCAGCTGTAACACCAACTGGCCCAGAAATTTAGGATCAAAGGACGACCCTTAAAATCCTCTGAACTGAAACCTTCGGGTTTAGGCTCACCGAGATGTTCCTTGCCTTGCAGCCACCCAGCTTTGAATTCCTGCGCTCGCTTGCCAAGAAAGGCCGAAGGAACCTTGTTTGGATCGGTTCCGAGTCCGTGCCAGAGCAAAGAGATAAAGCCGACGCCCAGCACGATGAAAAGAGCGATGAAGATGATCTGCTTCCGATTCGGGCCTGGCAACACAACTTTTTCTACCTGGTCGCTCACAAACTAACTCCTTCAGTCTTTAAAAATAGACTTTTCAAGCATCTCTTTGTTGGCCGAATGCTGCGCATCAGGCGCTTTGTATTCTTCGGAGTGCTTGACCATCAGCTTTTGAGCCGTCATCGACTGTCCGTTCGGCGTGATGCGACCTTCGACGACGACACCTGAGTTCTCCTTGAACATATCAGGTGGAACACCATTATGCTCGACCTGAATATCGACCCCTTTCATATCGGTCATCACAAAAGAGAGATGCACGTCCTCTGCTTTCCACATGACGCTTCCCGCCTTGACCATGCCGCCGACTTTGATGATCTTATTGTCGAGTTCGGCTGCTTTAGCGAAAGCTTCATCGGGTGTATAAAAATACACCACACTGCCTTCACCGAATTTGAGACTACTGGCAGCAATGATGGCCAGAACCAAGACGGCGCCACCGATGATCCACTTGAGAGGCAAACCCTTTTTCATCTGCGACCTCCTTCCTGCATGGCTCGCTCGAGCTGACGCAATTTACTGCGCTGCATCGTCTGCCACAATGAATATCCTAGTATAAAAAGAGCGGCTATCGAGTAACTGGCCAGAATAAATGGCCCCGGATTCATGCCTTCGCCCATCGGCTCACCTTTCTTAAAAAACCTGAGGACCTCAAAATCTAGTGCGTTTTAGTCAGTCGTTTTGCGCTTGATAGCTGTAAGCGTCGATCTGCTGCTGCAGGCGCAAATTGGTGACGCGGAGCCAGAGCATCCAAGCCCCGACGAGAAGGCTCGCCGAGAGACACAGCATCAGGGTCGCCAGCATTTCGGGAGCCATCGACGAGCCGCCTTCGCGCAGAATGCTGGGAGGTTGGTGCAGAGTACGCCACCAGGTGACACTCTTATAGATGACGGGAACATCGAGAGCGATGATCACTCCCAAGGCAGCGACGATGCGATCACGTTGGGGGCCCGGCGCTAAGCTGCTGTAGAGAATCAGGTAACCTGCATACAAAAGACTCAAAATCAAAGTCGTGGTCAAGCGTGCATCCCAGGTCCACCAGACTCCCCACGTCGGGCGGCCCCAGATGGAACCCGTCGCCAGCGTGATGATGGTAAAAATCAATCCGACTTCTGCACTGGCTTTGGCCCAGAGGGAGGCGGATTCGCTGCGCCGCAGTAGGGTCAGAAGACTCAGTACGAGCAAGAGGCCGGCTGATGAAAAGGCTGTGAAAGCCGAGGGAACGTGCACGTAGATGATGCGATACACTTCGCCCATGTGCTCCTCAGACGGCGCAAAACGCAAACCCCAGAGCCAGGCCACAGCCAGAAAAGCGAAGGCCAGGATGCCTGAAATAAGCAGACGTTTATCCTGTCTTGAATCAGAAGACATAGGGTGCACCTTTCTGCGCAAGAAACGATGGGCAGGATTGAGCTTTGGTCTCACTGCTCGCTCGAGGCGGGGAAAAAGCCTATCAATCAGGCTTGATGAGTTCGCCGAAAAGCAGCAGGCTCAAAGTAAAATACATTATACCAAAAATTACAAGCAGACCCAGCCATGAACTCAGCAAATTCTCGAGGCTCGCGCCCTCCACGAGGTGCGCCCGCGATGATTCCACTGCGGCGAGGAGGACGGGCGTGGTCAAAGGGAAGTAAATCAAAGGGTAAAGGATCTGTTTGGCATTGGATCGCAGCATCATCGTCGAGAGCAGAACGCCGACCGAGCCAAGCCCCAGCAAGGCGATCAGAGCGATGACAAAAAGCGACCCGCTGAGCAAATTGTTGCGACCTTCATTAAGAAAGAGATGAGAAAGAAGGAGGGTCGGCACCAAAATCATCACGCCTAACATCAGGACTAAAGTGAATTTGCTCAAAAACCAAGCGCTTGGCGAAATCGGATAGCTCCGCATCTGGTCGAAGACGCGATCTTGCATGTCGGGTTCCAGAACCCGTGAAAAAGCGATCTGCAATGAGAAAAAAGCCGTGAGGTAAGTCGCCGCGATAAAGAGTTGCGGAATGAACTGCTCGTCGACGCGACCAAACGCAAAAGCAAAGAGGATGAGAATGGTCATCGCGAACAGCAAAGGCGAGAGCCATCGCTCGGCATTGGCCCATTCAACATGGATGCTTTGCACCAGCAAAGCGCGGTATTGCATCAAGCTTTTTCTCACCGGGAGGGCTCCTGCTTCATGTCGAGAGTCTGAATAGCAAATTTCTGCAAGGGCGCGGTATCGTGACTGACGATGAGAGCCATGCCTCCACCGGCCTGATGTTTTTCAAGCATGTCCTGAAAAGTCGCAATGCCGCGACTATCGAGTCCGTACAGAGGCTCATCGAGCAGCCAGCAAGAAACCTGCGCGAGATTCACGCGCGCCAGAGCGAGTCGCCGCTTCATACCGGTTGAAAAACGTTCGACCGGAAAATTTTCGCGAATCAAGGGATGATCGAGATCCCAGCGGGCCAACTCCTCGCGCATCGCATCGACGCTCGGCTTGTGGTCGCGCAGCTCCATCCAGAACTGAAGATTGCGCATCGCATCCATTTTGCCAAAGAGCGCATTGGCTTCGGCCGGAAGATATTCGACCTGCGTCCGACGGTCGGCAAGGATGTGACCCTCGGTCTGACGCAAGGTGATTGTTCCACTATGTTCACGGCGCAAACCAGCTAAAATACTCATTAAAGTCGTCTTGCCGCAGCCGTTCGGTCCGACGATGTGCAGGATTTCGCCCGGCTTTACCTGAAAGGAAAGCTGGCGAATAATGCGTCGATACTGATAATGAAAGTTGAGCTCTTGGATTTCAAGCACTTGGTTAGTCCGCGATGTTGATCCCGATGTTGACCATGCTCCTACGTTCTATCACGCTGGAGCCCTCGATACCAATGTCTTCTGCGTAGGAAGCGAACTGAACTCCGAGCATTCCAAGATTGAAACCGGCCCCGAAGCTCGCGCCTGCTTTGCGATAGCCCAATCGCAGCGCAAAAATTGACTCGCTGCCAAAGCCATTGCCAAAGGTGAGTTCGCTGCCAAAACGCATTTTTTCAGTTGCCGATCGATCGCGCCGCGTGAGATCGGTCCCTTCCCAAACTAGGTTGAGCATACCCCATTTTCCAAGATTAGGCGAAAGCCCGAAACCCAGCGTGAGCTCTTCGCGATCTTTATAGGCATCAACGTTTTCATCCGTCGATCGATAGGTGGTTCCCATCAAGTTTTTGGCGACCAAACTAAAGCTTGGACGCCAGCGAGCGTTGATATTGTAGATACTCCCGACATTGAGGGGGGCTCCGCTGTAGGATTTTTCGTTGGCAGAAAAGGCTGTCTTCCTATCATTGGCTTCGATCAGTGTCGCAAGAGGGTAGTTGCCCTGCGTTTCGGTTCGTTTGAAAAAACCTCCGCTGATGCCCAGGTAAAAGTCGCGCTTGGGCGAAGCGATACTGAAGCCCAGCATAGGTCCGCTCTGGCTGCGGTAATCGACCTCGAGACCGTCGCTGCCTTCCCCCGTCGGGGTTGAAGCCGCTCGTACATCGTAAACGTAGCCGATGAACATGCGATAAAAAGTGATGCTCGGCAAAAGCGAAAAACGCGCGTAGGGATGGTCCCCATCGTAGGCGCGCAGGAGTTCTTCAGCCACAGTGGGATCCTGCAGATTGCGCCCTTCACGGAGTTTTTGATTCAAGGAAATGGAAGAAGGATCGGCCGCGGCGCCTAAATAGGGAAAGTAGAGACCTGAGACGGCTCCCTGTGCTTGCTTATAGTTGAGGCCGCCGATCGCCGCCGGATTGTAATAAGGAGCTTCCTGACCGTTGGCGACGGGACTGATGGCCTCGCTCATGCCCGCGGCGCGCGCTGAGATCCAGGGAGCCTTATCACTTCCTGCATGGGGATCAAAGGAAAGGGTGTTCCCCGATTGACCCAAGGCCACGTCCGAGGCAACGAGCAAAGCTATCAAGCTCAAAAATGCGTGAAGCATGAATTACCTCTTTTCTGCGGCCGACGGAGCTTTTCGCGGCGAAAAATCCGAAAAACAGGTGACATGCGTATACACAGCGGCGAAACTATCCGTGTTGTAACATTCGATCACTCCGCTGCCGGGGTCACCAGGCGCTCCATCATACATGTATCGGCAAACGTCAGTCATACCTTGCGGCACACTTGTTTCCATGAAGTGACTGCTCGACATTTCGTAAGCATTTCGCTTGCCGATATGAAATGCACTCTCATTTTTTTTGATGGATTTATAATCCCCGGAGAGGAGCTGACTCAGGATAGAGCGGCGTTTTTTCGGTTCTTCCGTGCCCGGTCCCTCGGCATCCACGCGATTTTGGGCTGCCTTGGCATCCGAGATGGGTTTACCACTGGCGTCTTTTTTTGAATCTATCCTCACGATCAGATTTGGAGGCGGGGTTGCGCCTTCGACGGCTTGATCGACATCGGGCAAATAGATGAACCAGCGACGGCCATCCATCAGCTCGAGAGTGATCTTCCTCTGGTCTTGATCGATCGAGGTTTTACAGCTGAGGACGGGGATATTGATATTGTCATCGGGATCATCGGCGATGATGGGGACGTAGTTGGCGATGCGATAGGGGGTAGGCCAGGTTAAGGGCGTGCCTTCGTCCTGGCTGCCCGTGACGATGGTCACGTTCAAACGACCCGCCGGATCGAGATCGAAGGGCTCCCACGTCCACGGTTTTGCGGAACAGAATTTGTGATCGCGTTTGGTGAGATCGGTCCGCAGAATGAGGCATTGCCCGGGGGGAGGCTTGACCCAGATCTCACCTTTGGTCAGCAGCGTATCAGCCGTCCTTGTGAGGGACAAGGCGCGCGCCGTGACAGTCGCCATTTCTCCGGGCGGAGGGTCGAAGAAAGGGGCGAGAATCCGCTGCCTATCTTTGAGAGGAGTCTGTGCGGTGATGAGGGACGCAGCCCAGACGGCTGACTTCATCATTGCTTCGTTCCCGGAGCGACTTCGATTTTGGCGATGGGAGCAGGTGGCTGGAGGCTGAGCTTGAGCAGATCGGTACTGTCTCCCGCGGTATGCAGGATCACGTCCGGACTGATCCATATCGGCCACCGTTCAGACCGGTCGGGAGTCGTCTGCAGGTAGCGAGGCGGTGCATGAAGATCGCTCACTTTAAGATCGTAGTCATAGGTGCGATTGCCCACGCGCCGCGCCCCTGCATAGGCGAGCAGCGTGCGGTAAGGATGCCAACTCGGATCGCGACCCTGATCGATGAGGAGCGGGACGAGGTTTTCAGCGACGGATGCATAAATCTGACCCTTCGTCGTGGCCCAGGCGATGGCATGTCCATCGGGCGAGACCGAGAAGGAAGCGACTCCGCTGCCATCGTCATCCATTTTTTTGAGCGTGAGACCGAGATCAGTCAGCCAGAGTATCGATTGCTGCGTCGCGATCCACTGTCCTTCATAATTTTGCTTTTTCTTCTGCCAGTGAGCCGGGCGCAGGCCGGGAAAGTCTAGATGCTTAGCCAGGATCCCCTTTTCGTGGAGCAGATAGGCCGTTTGCTGATAGGGGGCATAGGTGAGATAGCCACTCGACCCTTCGAGAGTTTCGAGTAGACTCGCTTTATTGAGATGAGAATCATATGCTTGCAAGAGGCTCTCGATGGCCTTGCCTTGTTTGACGAGCTCACGATAGAAGAGTCTCACTCCATCCGGACTCCAAAAAAAGGCTGGACCGATGCGATGTGGGGAGACTTCGATGACTTCGTGATTGCTCAAATCGAGAATGCGCAGGGAACGGCCCGCGGAATCGGTGAAAGCCAAAAGTTTACCTGTGGAATTAATCTTTGGATTATAGATCGGCCCCTCTAGGCGGACGACGGCCTGACTCCTCCGCGGCGGCGGGGTCGGCTTGTCGAGGGCCATCAGCAAAGGCGGCCCGAGGAGCAAGGCCAGGCTCAAAACGATCCACTTGGGACGCATAGGTACTCCTCAGCGAGGGGACGAGGGGGTTGACGTTGATGCAAAAAAGAGGCTTAGAATCAAAGGCCTCAGGTGCTTGCTTATGTTTGCATCTCTCAGGAATCATTGGAAGAGTCTGCGGTTGCTCTTTCATTATAGGCGAATTCAAGACTTTTCGTACAGTCGCCCCTGCAGCGCTGGTTCAATGGCCCGCCCAAGCTTCGATTAAGCTCTAGGAGCTGAAAGGGTTTGGACTCCATCCCCTGGCAGTTCTCAAGTTTTTAGGCTGTATGACCGATAAGAGGTACTGAAACGGAGGCTTTGCCGTGACTGTAGAGACAATACAAAAAATCGCTGGTTCCTGCTTACTGCTGAGCGTCTTGCTCGCATCAGTCACCGTGCAAGCCGAGCCACGCGGTGAGCGCTTGGCTCAGAACGGGAAAGCGAAAAAAGCTGAAGCGGATACCGGAAAATCCAGTGGCGATAAAGGCGGCGGCCGCAAGAAATTCCTCTCTTCAGAAGCCCGCACCAAGGGTACCAAAACCAATATCGATTTCGATGCTGCGGCGATCGACGGTGAAAGAAGGATTCCGGCTGGTGTCGCCATCGGCGGAGCCAAGCAGGATCACGAATACGATCTGATCAACCTCCGCCTCCGTTGGCATCCCGAGATGATCAAGTCGACCTCAAATCTCGAGACCGGCAAGGGTCAGTAACTTAATAAAATCATTGTTTTACCGCATGTTTTAAAGTGCGGTATGAAGATCGAGAAATCCCGCTATCTCCTCTAGATCCGCTATCTTCGTATTGACCTTGCGCATCACCATCCAGTTAAAGCGATCACCCACATACACCGTCGGTAGTTCCGGTTGGTGAAAGGTTTCCAGCAGCGCCGCTGAACCAAGCACTACATTCTGCCCGAGCTTATATTGCTGGACGAAACCCTTGGCATCGGGTTCTGTGTCGTGGGCAAATACATAGAGAAAATCGGTATAGCGATCGCTAAATTTCTTCTCCATCTCCTTGAGCGATGGGACCATCTGTTGGCAGGGCAGACACCAGCTGGCGAGAAAAACCACGACAATGGCGCGACCGGGTTTGGGTTGATAGAGAAATTTTTCTCCGCTTATGAGATCGCGTCCATGTATTTCCGGAAAGCTGAGCCAGTGATGCACGTAGTGACCGGAGCGCGTCGCTGGGAGAGGGACGGCAATGCCGCCGTGTTCTCCACCTTTTTCGGTTTTAGATTTGTTTTTGTCTTTGCCTTTCGCCTTGTCTTTGGTAGGCGCGGCGCCATGCCCCTCATCATGACTCTTGGCAGGCGCACCATGGTCTTCGGCGCGAACAGGTCTCGAAAGAAAAGCTAAACCCAAGATGGTCAGCGAGGCAACGAAGCCGATTAAGTTCATGGGAAAACTCCGCAAGATCAAACACCCGAGAGACACGCTCTAGTATAACACTTTGCACCTAGCTCGTGCGGAGGGCGTCACGAGGCACCCGAGGAAGGGAGACTTTCTCTGTCAAGTCAAATGCTTCCATGACCTCCCTGAATGCTCTGAGCGTTGACGGATGCAATTAGAAAAGTCATGATGAGAAACTTGGAGGATTCCAGCTCGAGTCTGGAGCCAGACCCGTGCAAGTTGTCATAGCAGTAAGAGGTAGAGGTCACGTGGATACGAGCGCCGAAGGTTTAAGCAAACTTTGGGATTTCAATTGGGGCATCATGGATGTTCTGATCGGCGGCAAGTCATCTATCGACTTACACGAGATGAAGATTCGCAACTGGCAGGATGCGACCGAGTTTCTTCGCTACTACGGCTATGATCCAGAAGTCCGTTCCGACGCCTTGAAGATCCACTCAGTTATCTGCGAAGCCTGGAATTTCGTTGAGCAATACCTGATGCCCTCGGAATGGGCGCGGGGTAAGCAACCGCCACCGCATCTGCTCTACGCCCACGACGCGCGCGACATCCTCTTGGCGGCTTCGGACATGCGACCGGAAGTAGCTCTCTCGCAGGCATGGGCCTGCGCCGTCTTGAGAGTCATGCACACGATTGCTCATATTGAGGGTGTGGCAAAGTTCGCTGACGTGGAAGCGGCGCGTACGCAGATCATGAATCGCTTCCTGCGCTTTATCTTCCGCGATCAAGAGGGCAAACTCCGTTTTGGCGATCGGAGCAGCAATGTGGTTCTCGATCGCATCGAATGGAAGTTGCGCAAATCGCGGGAATCCATTCTGCTCAAGCTTTTGCATAAAAAGGCCAATGTAGCGGAAACCATCTATGATTTGCTAGGGATTCGCATCATCACGAAGCGCTTGGCCGATGTCATGGTAGTGGTCAAGTTTCTGCGTGAATTTCATATGGTCACATTCCCTAACTGCAATCCCGCCCGAGCCCGCAATTCTCTGATCGACGTCGAAAGCTTTAAGCACAATGTCGATATGCTGCGCGAAATGCTGGAAGATCAGCGCATCAAGCCCGAAGAATTCACCAATATCCTACAGGGACTCACCAAGCCCTTGGCGGGTCATATGTCTGGCAGTGCCCTCAACCCACACAGTGGACGCAACTACCGGGCGATTCAGCTGACTTGCCGGCAGCTCATTCGTTATCCCAATCCGCTTTTGCGCTGGCAGGAGAAGTTGCGGCGCCATCTCGATGAGCCGCAGCTCACACCTGAGGCGCGAGAAATTTGCCAAGAATTTATGAATCTCGCGCATTGCGAGGTGACCGAGCTCGAAATCGAAGGGTTCTTTCCCTTCGAATTGCAAGTGATGGATGAGAAGTCGGCGGCGCAGAACGCCCTGGGCGATGCCAGTCACGATCGCTATAAGCAATCCCAGATTAAAGCGGCGCGGCGCCGTATCCTCAATCGCGTTTTAACCATGGTCGAAGCCACGCCCCATTAAGGCCTGTTCCCTTTTTGAGACAGGCTCTCGTAAGACTCCCTAAGAGAAAAGACTTTCAGGAAGACGCTAAGCCGCTGTTTTGGATTTTTGAGATTTGTCGCGCACAATGCAGAGCAGACTTTGGTCGTCGGTCGCCTGACCGACCTGCAGCGAGGAAAGCAGCAGTTTTTCGATGTCTTCGACCGTGGGAGTATTGTTCTCAATCTGCCGCATGGCGCGAATCAAGCGTTTGAGGTCTTTGGTGGTTTTAAAGTAACCATCCGTAAAGGTGAAAATAGCTTGATGTTCGGACAGCTGCAGGCTCATGCGGGCTAATTCGGTGTTGGCGTTGAGGCCAATGGGGCTGCTTTTGAGGACCAGAAACTCCGGCTGCCGGGGACCGGTGACAAACCACCCAGGGCCGCCTGCGTTATACAGATCGATGCGCCCGTCGCGGTGCATGACGACTGCGCTCAAACTACAGATGACATGCTGATCGAAAAGCTCGAAGAGGCGCTGATTGAGGCGAATAATACTATCCTCGAGAGTCAATCTCTGCTCTTCGCAATCTTTGAGAATGCCGACGATAAGGGCCATAGGTATCGCCGCCGAAGGCCCGGTGCCCATGACATCGCCGATGAGAAGGCGTCTCTCCGCCAAAGAAAAGTCCCAAGCATAGAGCCAATCGCCGGAGAGTT
>CANJJY010000079.1 GCA_947474445.1 Oligoflexaceae bacterium | reverse complement strand
CTGCTTACGCCAGGCTATCACTCTCTGCCGCAAGAGACGCGACTCATCATCGACGCCGATTGCCAGGATCTCTGCCGCTAAGATTCCAGCATTGAACGCACCGCCGATAGCGACCGTCGCTACGGGAATGCCCTTGGGCATCTGGACTATCGAATAGAGAGCATCCTGCCCCAGCAGAGGCTCGTGGGGAACTGGTACGCCGATGACGGGGAGGTGGGTGAGGGCAGCCATCATCCCGGGGAGATGGGCGGCGCCTCCTGCACCTGCGATGATGATTCTTATCCCACGATCTTCTGCTGTCTGAGCGAATTCGACCAGGGCATGAGGCGTCCGGTGCGCAGAAACCACTTTTAGCTCATAGCCAATCTCGAGACCGTGCAGGGCCGCGGCCGCATCCTTCATCAGGAGAAAATCGGAGTCGCTGCCCATAACGATCGCCACTGACACTTGTTTCATCGACATTTATATTCTCCCTTGTGCAGTATAAGCATCGCTCCAGCGGTTCAGCTGGGCTTGAATCTGAGTTAACAGCGCTTCCACATCTTCGCGTCGCTCTCCCCACAGATTGATGTGGCCCATTTTTCGGCCAGGTCTCATTTCCTTTTTTCCGTACCAATAAACGCGTGCCAGAGGTGAAGCGAAGGTAAATGCCTTCACCGCTCCGACAAAGTCTTCCGGCCCGAGAATATTGATCATGGCAAAGAAAGGTGAGGACGCGGAGGATCCCAGTTTAATGCCGGCAAGAGCCCGCCAGTGATTGTCAAACTGTGAGCAGACGCTGACATCGAGGGAAAAATGTCCCGAGTTGTGAACGCGAGGAGCGATCTCGTTGACGAGAAGTTCGCCCTCTCGGGTCACAAAAAATTCCACCGCAAAGGTCCCGACCAAATCGACCGCAAGGGCCAGCGTGGTGCCGATGCGCGCGGCTTCTCGCTCGCAGGCGGCTGTAAGTCCCCAAGCGCTTGCGGGACCTCGCACCAGATGACAAACACCCTGCTGTTGCTCGGTGACGACGGTGGGGTAAAGGCAAAACTCTCCCGCCAGCGAGCGGGTGGCGACGAGCGCCATTTCACTTTGATAGGGAATCAGCTCTTCGGCGTAGACCCCAGAATCTTGGCTCAAGGCAGCCTCCACAAAATGCTTGAGTTCGGATTGCAGGGCAGGCTTCAGCTGGCGACAGATTCTAACTCCGCGACCATCGTAGCCACCGCGGGTCCACTTGAGGACAAATCCCCGAGGAAAGTTTTGAGACTGCCGCAGCAGCCAAGCTTCACAATCCTCGGCTGTGCCTTCGTATCGTTCGAAGCGCGCGGTCGGGATCTTGAGATCCACGAGTAATTCTTTCTGTCGACCCTTGTCGGCTAGGACTTTGAGAACATCGAGCGAGGGCCGGAGTTTGGCTTGATTCACCGCGCTCAATTGCTGCGATAGGCCTAAGGCTTGCAGTTCGTTTTCGATCGCCAGATATTCACAGCCGTCGGCAAAGCGATCGAAGCTCGCGGCGATCTGGTCTGGTTTGTCGGCAAAAGCCGCCGCAGGACCCTGACTCTCAGGGGGCCAGAGATAAACCTTGTGTCCGAAATGCTGGGCAGCCTGCGTGAGAAAGAGCCCAAGCTGTCCATCCCCGAGGATGCCGAACGGCAAAGAGCCAAGGGGGGAGGGTGAGGTGGCCGTCGGTTCTAAACTTTTGCGGTTCATCATCATTTCCTTTCACAACTACGCAGAGGTCGAGCTGTCAACTGGCGAGCCACAGCGACCAGCTAAAATAGAGTGGGATTCCTACCACGAGATTGAAGGGAAAGGTGATGACAAGCGCCGCGGTCAGGGCCATGGGAAGGTTGGCTTCTGGCAGCGTCGCCCGCACGGCGGGAGGCGCTGCAATGTACGACGCACTAGCTGCCATCGTTCCAGCGACGGTGGCGCCTCCAGGGCTCAAACCGGTGAGGTGCCCCATCCATACCCCGAAGATTCCAAAGGCGAGCGCACCGCCCGTGGCGAAGGCGAGCAAAAACCAGGGTGTTTTCTTTAAATCATCCAAACGGTCGGCGACGATCAAGCCGAGTTCCAAGAGAAAGATACACAGAACGCCGCGAAAGCAATCGACGAACAAAGGTTTTACCTGCAAAGCCCCCTCCTTGCCGATAATGATGCCAATGATCAAGCCGCCGACTAGGAGGATCATGCTTTTGCCCGTCAGGACGTCTCGCGATGAATGGGCAAGATTTTTGATGAAGCAGCGGAGGGTCCGCTTTTGCCCTGCGTCTTTCCCCTGCGCCGGTCTGAAGGCCAAACCTAAAGCGAGGGCCATATAGATACCCGGGCATTCGAGAAAAGCGAGAAGCGCGGGCATGAACCCTTCGCTCTGATATCCACTGCGCGAGACGAAGTCCTGCGAAGCGATGAAGGTAACGGCCGAAACCGATCCGTAATGCGCCGCTATCGAGGCAGCATCGGCGGTCGAAAACTTCTTGCTGGCCATCATCACGCCGAAGGTTACGAGCGGGGTGAGAAAGCCGATGAGAAGCGTACCGAGCAGAGGCTTCCAGATGTGGAGGGGATTGCTCTCACCGAGTTCCACTCCACCTTTGAGACCGATAGCGAACAGGAGAAAGATGGTGAGAGCGGTATAGAAGTCGGGCGGAATCTTCAGATCAGAGCGCACAATGCGAGCGAAGATGCCGAGAAAAAAGCAGAGGATCATAGGAGACAGGAGGTTGGCGTAGAGCAGGTCGAGCATGATCATCCTCTATGGAATATCGATCAATTTGAGATCTTTGAGTTCTTTCGTGAATGCCTTCACTGTGCGTTCGACTACTTCGTTGGGCCGCACGCGCCGCGGCGTGATCGCATAAATTATTTCCGTGATGCCTTTGAAAGTATGAAGGACATGGAGTTTCTTTGATTTAATTTCGTCCCGCACGACGACCTGGGGGACGACCGAACAGCCCTGGCCCGAAAGAGCTAACACGCGGAGGAGGGCCATGTCTTCGACTTCGGCAAGGATTTCCGGCCTGACGCGATGCTGCTCGCAGTAGTGTTCCCAGTTGTTTCTGACGCGGGTTTCCAGCGTCGGCACAAAGCAGGGGAGATCGTTGAGCGCCTGCGGCCACGCCGCCGCGGGTAGTTTGAAGCGACGCTGCCCCACTAGATAGATAGGCAGTTCGGCGACCCTTTGGTTGAATAGGTCCTTATCCTGGTCACTTCGAACCGGCATATTGGAAAGCACTAGGTCGAGACGATGGTGAACCAATCCATCGGCCAACTCGCTCAGGGAGCCTTCTGTGACGCGGAGTTGAATATTTTCTTCCTCCAGCACGTTCTTGATGAAGACGTACTGAAGGTTTTTTGACATCGAGTTCAAGGCCCCGATGCGGATGAGAGTGCGTCGCTTCTTTGAAGACTGCTGGTGAGCTAATACGTCGAACAGCTCTTCGCCCGAAGAAAAGATGGTGTGGGCATAGTCGAGAGCAACCTTGCCGGCCTCTGTCAGCTCCAGATGACGACCTTCGCGGCTGAAAAACTCGTGGCCCATATGCTCTTCGAGGGCGCGTAACTGCCCGCTTAGATTAGAAACAGAGAGCCTGAGTCGCTTGGCTGCAGGCGTAATCCCTCCCTCTTTGGCGATGATCCAAAAATAATAGAGATTGTTGTAATTCAGCCATTTCCGCATGAGCCCTCGTTTCGTCCAGGAGCGTGTTTGTTTCCATCGTGGTGAGACTGAAATTATCGAAATCTCGCTGTGAATAAAATCAGTAAATAACGAAGCTGTCGTTCGGAATTTACGAAGTAAAGGTAGGGGTGCCAGGGAGATAGGATGCCTTACGAAGGATCACGTCCCTTACTTGAGCTTTGACTCTCTTTGCCCGCGGAAGATCGGTTTTTTTGCAATGAATCTCGTTCAAAGATTGCGCACTACCATTCTATTGACATAGTCACGGTCGAAGGGTAAAAACCTGTCTACTCAACTTGAAAGGGAGATCCTTCATGCTCAAGAGAACCAAACTTGCTTCGGCCTTCATATTCGCGGCGCTTACTGCTTCGACTCACGCCTCTGCTGAAGTACCTAGATTTCTGCTCGATAACGGTGGACGCACCTCTTTCTCCAGTTATTCGACTCAGCCAGGCGATCAAGCCTTCATCGACGTCGAAGTCACAATCTTCCGCGGCGGACAATCCGGCGAATATAGGCCTAAAGGCTCGTCGCAAAAAGGCAGTCTCTTCAACATCAAAGCGGGTGCCGATCGCGGTGACGGTTTGGTTCCCGATCTTTCAGGTAACTGGAAATTCGGTAATACCGTAGGAACCTTCTTTTGGTTCTTTGATGGCAAAAAATTCACAGGTAGCTATCGCAAAAGTAACGATGGCAAGTTCGTACCGACCGATGGTTCGTGGAACGGCGGCTTCTAAGCTGAGCTCTCCCGAAGCTGAGGCGCAGCAGCGCCTCGCTCCTTCTCTTCTTTTATCCCCCTGTTAGACCGCGAGGCAGATTTATGTTCATGCGGGCCATCATCCTCCTAGGTTTTTGCTGCATCCCTCATCTCGCTTGCGAACGCTTGAATAACAAGCTCGATCAAGTTGCGTTGACTTGCGGTGAAGATGCACTGAGCTATGGGGAAGCGCGATTTGTTCGCCTCGCCGAGGATTTGAATGCCGATGACTGGCAGGGAGTCGTCTCGACCCCGCAAGGTTTCGAGATATTGACCCGCAGTTCGCGCGGTTGCTTGATCGCTCCGAAGGGGCTCGATGGTGCGATCTATGTCCGCCATAAGTCCTCGCAACTGGGAGCCGCCTTCACCAGTCGTGAATTGGCGGTCGATGCCGTTTCTTATCTCCCTGTGAGCAGTGAAGCCCCCCAACTCGCCGCGAAGCTGGTCAATATCGATTGTGGTGATGCCTATAGCGCGGGGCTCACGGCCAGCTACCGGACGCGGAGCCAAGCATCAACGCAGCTCCATCACTACGCTATCACCTACGAACTCTATTCCAAGGGTCCCACGCGGGTTCGCCTGCATCAGTCCGTTCTCTCCCTGGATGATCAAAGCTTCGATCTGCCGGCATTTCTCCAAGATGGCAGCTACCTCTTGTCCTATACGATGCGCGATGCTTTCGAAGAATCTAAAGCTCAAGGGGATGTCGGTGCCCAGACGATTGAGTGCCCCCTGGTCCTCGATAGAAAAGCTCCCGCGTTTCTCGGCATCACCGAGACTCTGCAGCCTCTCGCCGATGCGTCGACACTCGAAGTAGCTCCCGGTCAGGCCGTTAATCTCAAAGTTACGGATGAGCTCAGCGAATTCCAGGTTTACCTCTGCAGCGCCGCAGAGGGTGAAACTCCTTGTGAGGACTTTTCTCCGCTCAATGGCCCATACTACGCACCGGAGCAGGGCTATCGCAGCATCCGCTTTTACCTGAGCGATCGCGCCGGCAATCGGTCGCCGATTCAGAGCCTGCCGACTCTCGCCGTCGTGCACCGCGATGTGATGCAGAACGTGGAAGCCGAGCTGCTGCTCGCCCGCAACGAGTCCGATCAGTATCACAAAATAGAGGCCAATCTCCATTGGCTGAAAGCCCATCAACTTTACTCAAATCTCAAGCTTCCGATCGAGCGCGATGCTCTCGGCATCAAGATCGGCCTCACCTATTCGGAAATAGCCAAAAACCAGTCGAATCGGGGACGCTTTTTTGATCACCGGGCGGAGATTTCTCAACTCGTCTCCGTACCGGCGCGAAGTCCTCGGCCCGCCTTCTTCGCGAGTCTTGATCGCAGCGGATTCCTAAGCCTCCGTACCTTTGAAGGCGAGCGGGTGAGTAGTAAGGAAGAGGTCCGGGCCGTCGAGGTCCATCCGCAACTTGGCCTTTTGATTCTCTATCGTGATGCGAGTCTTCAGATCGGGATCGATGGACCCCGCCTTAGCTTTACTCAAGGTTTTGCTCCGACAGCGATGAAGATGGATCCGCAAACGCTATCGCTCTTGGCCTGGGACCAAGGGGCGATCGGTGCGTTTCAATTGTCCGCGGAAGGCATAAACTCTCTTCTTCAAACCAATCTTGATTTTGTGCCTGAGAAGGCGGCATCGGACGGAACTCATCTCTTGGTCGGGGGTTCTAAAAAAGTCGTGCTCCTCGCCCTCGACGGTGGTCAGGTACTTGCCGAGCAAAGCTGGGACCGACGCTGTCGTTTGGGTGAGTTGACAGCGAGCCAGAACGCGGAATGGTTTATTTCTCTTCGCTATGACTATAAAGAGGCCGAAGGCGAATTCCAATGTAATCTGTTCTCCTGGAATGGCAAGGGACCTTGGCAGGAAGTGCTGCCAAGCGAGGTCTACAATCCTGAAGATATCGATGGCAAGCCCGGAGATTTCAAATTTGCCGATCTCAAGGACGTCCTTTTTATTCCGAGCAAAGGCTGGCTCCTGCTGAGTCGCGATGGATTCGATTCGACCCTCGGATTTCTTGATCTCAAGACGCGTCTCATGCGCTTTATTAGACCCCAGATTTCGCTCAACGAAAATAGCGGTGCGACGACAGCGCTGAGTCTCAGCGCCGATGGCAATTTTCTAGCGGATTCCAGCTACACGCCGAAGCGTCCGGGCACGATCGATCAGATCGAAACGCGCCTCTGGGATCTACGTCGCGCGGATGATGCAAACTTTGACGCCGATCAGGTACTTATACGCCGGACGGTGGAACCCTCGCTCGAGGCCACTCATTTGGCTATCGATGGGATCGGTGGGCGCATCGTCAGCTCTGTGCGGGGCCGGGAATTACGCATGGCTAGTACGATCAATCTTTTGGCTCCAGCTTACCCGAGCGAAATCTACCCAGCTTTCTCTCGTTTTGCTGAGAGCGATCTGCTGCTCTTGAACGGCACCCTCATCGAAAGGCGCAATCGCTTTGGCGAGTTGCTGCTGACGCTGCCAAGTCCGGGGCGGGTCGTCGCGCTGACTCTCGATTCTAAGGGAGCTTTGGTTGCTCTCGATAGAGAGGGCAAGCTCTGGGAGGCGGAGCCGGAAACGTACACCTGGAAAAAAGTATTCGATTCGGGCCTCGCGATAGAAAAGCCAGGTGAAAATCTGCAAGCCTATGATTTGGTGCTCATGCCGAGTCCTCGGCGCGATAAGCTCCTCCTCGTCGGTTGGGATGCTGCTTCACAAGGGGAGAGCCTGATCGTGGAGCAGGGGCAGGACGGTCGGTGGACGGAGGGGGCGAAGTTTGGGGTGGCTTCGCAGTGCGCAGCGTGGAATACAGATGGTACTCTGCTCAGTCTTGTCGACGATGAGAACGCGCGGTTGGTTCGCGTTGACGGCCGAGTCCTCACCCAGCGTCCGCTCAGTGGCGGAGCCTTATCGTGTACGCGCGCTTTACCCTTTTCAGATGACGGCTCACGCTGGGTGTTTGCCCAGGGTTCGACACTTGAAATTTTCGATGTGGCCCAGAATGATTATGTGGGTAAGCCCATCGAATGGCCCCACGCACTGGATTATGTGCGCTTCAAGTCAGCCAGCAGCGAGGCACTTTGGATTGTGTCGGGAGAAGCTGTCCTTGAAATAGATCTTAAGGGGACCGTGCGCCGCGACCTGGGACTGATCGAGGACGCGGTCGATACGATGTTTGAACGTCTCGATTCAGTTTGGGTTCTCGATAGGAATGCGCGACTGCTCAAACTGAATGAGAGTTCCGAGAAACCTTCTTTGCTGATCTCTACTGAATTCGATAAAGGTTCGTCTCTTGTGGGCTTGAGTGAATCTGAAGATTTCCTTTTACAGCTGAGTGACACGCCGAGCGGAATACCTGCCTTCAATGTCCTGTTTCTCAAGGATGATCCGCAATTGCTTACGACCATGTGTCGATGGATGAAGCCTCTGCTCCAGGCGGAGCAAAGCTCGGATATCGCGGAAGCGCGGGCTTACTGTGATCGAGAGAATCGCTAAAGCGGACCGCTTGCTTTCGGATGCGCCATGTCGCTTAGAAAACCTGAGCTGGTGACGGGGAATCACGGTCTTTGGGTGGTTTTAAAAACCATAGTTCTTCGTTTGAAATATTGGATGGATATAAGAATTCAAAGGATGGCTTAGGCAAGAAAATAGGTTGATGGTTTTAAGATTTTCTCACTCGTTCCGATTAGGGAGAAATCTTGATTCAAGCACACCTATAGGATGTCTTATGTTCGATAAAACAGGAATATCACTTCTCTGCCTGATGACTCTCAGCGCATGTAGTCCCAGCAAGTCCAGCACCCCAGCCGTAGAAGATACGGAGACAACTACGACGACGGAAGAACCCACCACAACTCCCAAAGCGGGTACTCTGGCTCTTGAAAAATTGACTCCGGGAGAAGTATTCACCACCTTAGGCACGGCCATCACCTCCGTGGGTCAGGTAAAAAATGCCAGCAATGTGTCACTGAGCCCTGGAACGCTAGCTATTTCTGCCCTTGCTTTGGCTGGTACTGACGATTGCACAGTTAGTGGGGGTGCTAAAGAAACTGTAGCTCCAGCCAATACAGGAAAGTTTGTGGGATATTCGGCCTACTGCGATCTCTCTATGCATCCGGATGGTCCTGATACTACCCTCGGTGGCATCGATCGCATTCAGGGTGTGCTTTGCGCTATGGAAGGCAATTTGGTCTTTGATGGAGTCGAGCGTACCTTGGATCTACCCGTGACGACCAAGTGTTTTTCTCAAAGTTTTGTGGATATGCTAAGCGGATATGGATTGACCTCCTTGAAAGAAAAAGTCACGGCGACGGTTGGGGTCTCTGCAACAGTCGGCTCTACCGCTTACGAAAAGGTCATTCAGATGACTGCCGCCGTGAAGGAAGAGGGCTTTGACTATACGATCCTGATTACACAAAAAGATGGGATACTAGCTTCAGCTGTTCTCGATGGCGATGTGAGCAAAGTCTTTAAGACCTTTGCCATCAAACTGGATATCAACGATCCGGGTTCTATCGTTTATGAGGGGAGGTTTACTAAGGCTCCCGAAGGCGATACATCCTTTCCTCTCGCACGTCACATAAGAGTGGTAGCCAATGGAACCTTTGATCAGACGACCAAGGCATTTACGGCTCTCACTAAACTAAACTACCTTTTTTGGGATGTTAATGCCGGTGACAGCGAAGGTTCATTCAGCGATAAAATGATGAGCGTCAGCGGCTCGCCTGATGCAGGCTTTAAGGCCATCTATGCGGGAGCAGTTCCTGCCTTCGCTTCTGTCAGCGCCTATACGCCGACGGAAGACAAGGTCCTTTGCTACGGCGGCACCTGCGAGGGCAATGCCGGGCTTGTGCCGCAGGCTACAGCCGACTTTTCTTTTGCAAAGTCTTTGCTGTCGACCGACGCTTCCTATCTTGATGCCACGACCTGGTTCAAAACCACGGGGCCGCTCAGCTTCGAGGCTGTGACTTTGACCGGAGTTCAGTAGTTCCATTCAAACAGTTTGTTAGCTAATCTCTTACTCGAAAGATTGAGAGATTAGCGCCATATTCTCTGTACCTATCGATGCCCATTGAAAGCTGCTTTTCAATTACTTGCTCGTCGCCTTTTCCGTGGAGGGTTCGGGAACTGGCTCGCTACGGTTCAGCGAACTGTACTTACTGCCCACCGTTGCCAAGTAAATTTTATCGGCAGTCCCGTCTTTAATCATCGACTGAACCCGGCTTCAAACTCTAGCCAGACTACTTGGCCCCGAGCGTGTCGTTTTGATGCTGCAAAGTTCACGTAATATTTATAAAGTCCTTCCCGCAGCTTTACCTGAAGTGATTATTGTTCCGGGCGTGTCAATACCTTGGAGTGGTTTTTCCACCGATTTCCATTTTCCGGAAAGCAAGTCACAGGAGTCACCATGCTGGTTTCTCGAATGTCTCCCTCTGCTTCTCCCGAAGCTCCTCTGAGCCTTCCGTATATAGAAATATCTCATCGAACAGCGAGGCGAACGCGCTTTCGTCTCCATTTGATGCGCGGAAATTCTGATCTGTGTCGCGCTTTGGAAGAGCGCCTGATGCGGGAACAAAATATCCTTACCGTGAAAGCTCGCGCGCAAACGGCTTCTCTGATCGTCGAACACGAAATCGATCAACCTCTGAGTCAGATGACTTTGGAACTGTGTCTCGAAGAACTTTGGGATATACCCGAAGGGATGCTACGTGCAAACCCAAATCGGGATGCGGAAACAAGCCTATCCACAGCTTCAAAATTCGGCGAAATGGCCGCCTTCGACTTCACCTGGTGCACAAGCACTCCTCTCGCCATCATGGAAAAGTTGGACTCAACTAGCACCCGCGGTTTAAAGACCAGCGAAATTGAAATGAGACGTCAGACCTATGGCTCAAATGCCCTAGAAGATGCCCAACGCAAAAGTCGTTGGCGAATGTTTCGCCGACAGTTCGGCAATTCACAAACTCTGCTCCTCGCTGGATCGGCCGGACTCTCGCTGCTGACGGGCGGTTTTTTTGATGTAATCATGATTGGTGGCGTGATTTTTCTCAACGGCTTCATCAGCTACCTTTCAGAATCCCATGCTGAAGAGGCGATCTCCTCGATCGGACACATCGAACCGCAGGACGTTCGCGTGATACGCGATGGCGTGATGAAGACTCTTCTTGATATCGATCTTGTCGTCGGCGATATCGTCGTCCTGATGCAAGGGGTTATTCCTGCCGATATTCGTCTGATCGAGTCAAAAGGACTCTTGGTCGATGAATCTCCGCTAACGGGTGAATCCATGCCTGTTTCCAAGCATCACGCAGCGATTGACAGGCAGAGCTTGCATTCGATCTCTGACCGCAGAAACCTTGTTTTTCGTGGCACCATCATGACCTCGGGGCAAGGTTTGGGTATCGTTATCGGAACGGGAGACAAGACAGAAATCGGTCGCGTGCGCCAGCTGGTAGCTTCAACTCAACTCATCGATTCGCCTTTGCAGAAAGACTTGGAAGAGATCGGCAGGCAGACGATATGGGTCTCCGGTGCGATCTGCGGGGGCGTATTTGCTATCGGTTTGCTGCGAGGCAGCGGTTTTATTGAGATGCTGAAGACCAGCGTTTCTCTTGCCATTGCAGCAGTGCCTGAAGGTTTGCCAACGGTTGGTACAACCACCATGGCGCTAGGAGTGTCGCAGCTTAAGAAGCAGAACGTACTGGTTCGGCGATTGAACGTTTTGGAAACTCTCGGCTCGGTCGAAATCCTTTGCCTCGACAAGACCGGCACTCTAACCCTCAATGACATGATTGCCGAAGAAGGCTATTTCGGAGGTAAGCTCTGGCATCGCTCCGCATCGAGCGCTCCGCAGCGGCTCCGCTTGATTAAAGATATTTCGCTGGATATTTCCGCCCAGCAGCGCTGGGGTATGGTGGCGGGCATGTGCACCGATTCGGAGCGGCTGCCCAAGGGTTCACCTCTTAAGGGACGCTGGAGCGGTTCTGCCACGGAAAAGGCTATCGTCGAAGCAGCCGAACTCCAGGGCATCGATGTTCATGCTTTGAGAAAGCAATACCCTCGCTTTAAAGTGAGCTACCGAACCGAAGAACGTCAGTACATGGTCACTTATCATACCGTGGACGCCGCATCCGGTCGTAATATGGCTGCCGCAAAAGGTAATCCCGAACAGCTTTTGGACATGTGCGCTTGGACGATGGTCGATCAAGTCGTGACGGAAATCGATGCGGAGATGCGCGAGCTGCTCGTGAAACAAAACCGCGATCTCGCTCGCAAGGGTCTCCGGGTCCTCGGGTTTGCCTTTATCGAAGGCAAGGATCTGACATCGATTCAAGACCAGAAATTAGTCTGGGTCGGATCGCTGGGCTTGATGGATCCTACGCGCGAAGGCATGGTCGAGTTGATCGAACAATTTCATCAGGCCGGCATCAAGACAATTATGATGACGGGCGATCAGACCGATACAGCCAAGGCCCTTGGCAAAGCGCTCGGCTTCAACGGCAACGGTAACAAGGTGAAGACCGCCGATGCTCGCGTGCTTCACGATATGACCCTCGATCAGATTGCTGACCTCGCTGAGAACGTTCAAGTCTTTTCCCGGGTAAGCCCGACGGATAAGCTACGCATCGTCCAAGCTCTGCAGGCCCGCGGGCGCATCGTGGCCATGACGGGGGATGGAATCAACGATAGTCCGGCTCTCAAGGCTGCCCACGTCGGCATCGCGATGGGGTTTCAGGGAACTTCGGCCGCTCGCGAATCGGCCGATATCGTGCTCAAAGATGACAACCCACAAGTCCTCTATCACGCGATCGAACAGGGTCGTTCGGTTCGCGCCAACCTCCGGAAATCGATAAAATACCTGCTCGGTACTAATCTGAGTGAGATATCGCTGATGTTCATATCGATCGCGATGGGGCGCGGATCGCCACTCAACTCGGTTCAGCTCTTGTGGATTAATCTTTTGACCGATGTCCTGCCGGGATTGGCTCTAGCTCTCGATCCTCCTGCGGCTGACCTCATGCAAAAGCCACCGGTTGATCCTAGCGAGCCTCTCCTGTCGCGTGAAGCCAAGGTGAGTCTGTTTGCTGAAGCCGCCCTCCTGAGTTCGGGTGCTCTTCTCTCATCGGAGCTCTCGCATAGATCGGGAGCTGAGATGAGAGCTTCTACGACGTCTGCTTTTGTAAGTCTGACCACGAGCCAGATTCTGCACACGGTGTCTGCTTCTGCCGGTGAAAAAGGTTTGATCCGCGGCCCATGGCCCCGAAATAAGAAAATCTATGGAGCCATGGGTCTGGCTGGCAGCACGATTGCCCTGGGCGTGATTTCACCTTCTTTCCGCAAAGTGTTAGGCAACGCGGCGCTCAGTCCAGCAGGCCTGGCCAAGTCCCTCGCCAACGGAATCTGGCCGCTTGTCGTGAGAGAGCTTTTGGTGGCGGCCAAAGGGATCAAAGAAGACGCACATCAGTAGTTCTATCGCCTTTTTCATGTCCTCATATTTTTAGCTGTAGGAGAACAGAATGTTCGGTAAGTCCAAATTTAGTGGTGGGTTCTTGATCGGTTTCGGAGCTGGCTTTGTAGCCCGCGATCTCCTCCTCGATCAGGCCAGCATCTGCCGACCTTTCGCCAAGAGTGCCTTGAAAACCGGCTATGTGCTGTTTGAAAAAACCCGAGAGTCGATCGCATTTGCGTTAGAGACAGTTGAAGACTTGTTCGCCGAAGTGCGGGACGAGACCAAAAAGTCGAGCGTAAAGACAGCGCAGTCGGCCAAAAAAGGAGCAAACTTTGGCCCTGAAAAGCGCGAGGAAGTCCTGAGGCCGACAGACAAAGCGGCTCAAAAAGCCTAAGAGGAATCCAAAGTGGCATTTTCTACGAAGATCAAACATAAAATCGATGGACGCGTGCGCCTCCAATTCTCGGTGAAAGACTTT
>CANJJY010000078.1 GCA_947474445.1 Oligoflexaceae bacterium | reverse complement strand
GCCGGATGCCATCGTCGTAATCGATGCTGACACCCG
Organism: Oligoflexaceae bacterium; assembly: GCA_947474445.1. GTDB lineage: Bacteria > Bdellovibrionota_B > Oligoflexia > Oligoflexales > Oligoflexaceae > Oligoflexus. Next base: position 13,409 of record CANJJY010000078.1, on the reverse strand, counting down.
CGTGCATCCTCAGCTTCTCCAGAGTTTTGCAGCACGCCTAGCCGCAGGACAGGACTGGATCCAGGCTTATTACAGCGTCTCCAACGCAGACGACAACCTCCGGACGCGCATGCTCACCTACGCTTTTTCTCTCTTCAATGGGATCTGGCTCCTGGGTCAGGATCTCATCGGCTTGAGCTGCGCCTTGCGCGGCAACGGCATGTGCTTTTCTTGGAACGGCCTCAGTCGCTGTCCTTGGAAGGCCTATGGACTGGCTGAGGATCTCGAGTTCAGCTGGTATCTTCGCATTGCGAACGAACGTGTGCATTTCGCCGGCGATGTGGCCGTCTACGGAGAAATGATTGCAGAACAATCACAATCGGCTCGTTCGCAGCGGCTGCGGTGGGAGCACGGGCGCAAGAATCTCCGCGATAACTTTGGTCCACAGATCACTCTAGCTCGGGCCTCGCACCGCTGGCTTTGGCAAGCCGACCTCACGATGCCGCCGCTCAGCCGCTACCTGAGCTTTCTCGCGCTCGGTGGTTTGCTCGCTCTGCCATCCGCCGCCGTTTTTCCGCCTCTTCTGATTCTCTATCTGCTCTCCGTATTGACCTTCGCCGCATACATGCTCAGCCCTTTCTTGCGGCTCGAGCAACGACTCCCCTGGCGCTTCGCCGCCTCGCTCCTTCAGGCCCCTTTCTATATGCTCTGGAAGCTTCGTCTCCTCGCTGGTGCAGCGCCTCAGACCTGGGAACGCGCGCAGCGCAATGCAGAGCAAGTCTCCGTCCCACCTAAAGTATCCGGAGAGTAGAAGGGCCACAAGGCGGCCTCTTCTACCGTCTAAACTTTTGACACTTCTGCCTTAAACTCGTCACTTTTTAGTCAGCGTCGCGTCTTTAATCACAATGATTTCCCCCGTGCTGCTCTTGGCTCAATTCCTGAAGAGGGTAAGAGTTAGGCGATTCACGTCGCTGAACTATCGGAACCCCTTAGGAGAGATTTTCCCGTGATTCGATTTGGCAAACGATTCCCCTTGGCCGTATTCCTGTCCCTTTTAATGTTTGTGAACGCTTGCGGTAGCAAAGAAGATTCCGATACCGCCGGATCGAAGAATCCCAAAATTCCCTGTGAAACGAAGTATCCCGTTCTCTTGGTTCATGGCGTCGGATCGCGCGACAATATGTTTGGAGTCGAGTATTTTGGTCGCATTCCGCAATATTTGACCGAGAATTGCAAAATCGAAGTTTTCTTTGGCGGACAAGATGCTTTCGGTATGAGCGACACGAACAGCCAACAACTTCTGCAAACTGTCCTCCATATCACCGATGACCTCGGATTCGAGAAGGTTAATATCATCGCTCACTCCAAGGGCGGTCTCGACTCTCGCTTCATGTTCTTTTTGAACAAAGGTAAATTGATCAACGGGCGAACCTTGAACGATCGCGTTTCGTCTTTGACCACTCTCTCCACGCCGCACCGTGGCAGTACCTTGGCCGATTATCTTTTCAGTAAGATCAGCGATAAGGTCGAAAACGTCTTGGCTCTGGTATTGAGTGCTTTTGGTCGCCTGCAGGGCGATTCAGAACAAACCGATGCCAAGGAAGCCCTCGACCTTCTCACGCACAAGACCATGGGCGATTGGAACGCAAAAATGGGTGATCTCGAAACTGGAATCGATGGCGTTTACAGCCAGAGTTGGTCGGCCATCATCTCGGGCGCCATCAGCGATCCTGTCTTCAAGACCACGTCTGAAATCATGAAAAAAGCTGGTAGCCCCTCCAACGATGGCGCCGTCGATGAACCTTCGGCCGTTTATGCCAACTATCGTGGATCGGTCGGTAGCGGTTGGATTGGTGGCGTTTCGCATATGGCGATCGTCGACCGCGCTCAAGTCGTGACTCCAGGCCCGACTCCTGGTTTTGACCCGCGCAAGTTCTATCAGAGTATTTTGACAGAACTCGCGACCAAAGGTTTCTAAGTTCCTTTTACAGTCCCATCTTGCAGCTATCGTTGGCCACCACGGCCTTCACATAGCTGCAAGGTGCGTAAGGGACGATGACTCGCTCAGCTGGACGATAGCCCATTTCCAGCAATCTTCTTTCCAGATCTTCATTGTGCGCTTCGCCCCAAGGCAGGACGAAGTGCCGATGCCCCCTCTGAATCCCCATCGCCAGACTATTGATGACGATCTGATTGCGAAAGCCCCGCTGGTTGATCGAATACCACATGACATTTAAGTATTCGTAAGCTGTATGAACCAGAGCCGGGTTGGTGTCCTGCACGCTCATGCGCGCTTGCCAGAGGAGCTGATCGAGGTCACGGGGATCAACCTGCGATTGGTCGATATCACTCATCACGATCGCGCGGATGGTGCCTTGATCGGCGAGGTTGAACATGCGTGCCCAGAGGGGGTTGCCCCTATCGCTCTGGGTCATCGTTGGGAGACCCGTGAGACCGAGCATGCGTGAAGCGGTTTGGGCGTAAAGGTTGTCAATGCCCTGCAGCTGGGTCGCCCGATGACCGTGCTCACCCTGCGCAAGCTTTTGGCCTTCACAGGGTTGGGTGGTAAAATAGTAGTCCATCCCATTGAGTCCAATATTTTTCGCGAAGCTTGTACGGAAATACTGATAGAATTGGGGAGTGATACGTCCAGCTCTGGCCGCGGCGAGTTCAGCGGCTGAAAAACGGGCATTCAACTCCTCGAGGGTTGGAAAGGGCCAGCGCTGAATATGGTCACGCAGGCCGAGGATGCGATTGCGACACTGGACCCCTTCGAGCAAAACGGCAATATTCTGCCTAGATTTTGCGTAGCGGTCGAGCTGCTGGCTCAAATCGCTGTAATAGCGAACGGGACCGAAGTGGACCATATCGAGGAGCAACACACTCGAAGAGCCATTGTCCTTTACATAGGTACGGGCTTTAACCTCGTAGGTTTGAGGTGCAGCCGAAACAGACGTCGAAACAACCAACGCAGCGAAGAGCATGATCTTGAGCCACACAGCACCATCTCCAGTTTCAATCCATTTCAGCATCGAGTTGAAGGGGAACTTGCAATGGCTGGGCCAAGATTTAAGTGGCTAATATTAAAGGAATTTTGGCGTAAAACTTACGGCATGTAGACGGCACTTTTCGAGGGGCGTCACGCTATATGTCAACAGGTCTCGGGAGCTGGGGCTCCATTTGCGCTTTCGGCTCCTTTCGGTGTATGAGACGAATAAGCCCAGTTTTGTCTGGACTTTTGATTATGTATTTTGACGGAGGTCTCTTTGCGCGCCGCAATTTTTATAGATGGGGGTTATATCCAGACTCAGCTGAAGACGCATGCCGTCGAAGCTGATTATGCGGAGCTCGCCGATTTTCTTTTAAGTCCCCCGCGAGCCTCTTTTCCTCTCGATTTGCTTCGTTGTTATTATTACTACTGCGCCCCTTATATGTCGCCTGAACCGACCGAAGACGAATTGAAGCGGATGGACACGCACAATAAATTCGTCGCCCAAATCGAGAGTCTCGGACGCTGGGCCATGCGTCTCGGCAAGCTGCAGAAGCGCTGGGAAAACCAACGGGAAGTCTACGAGCAAAAACGCGTCGACGTTCTCTTGTCCGTCGATCTCGTGCGGCATGCAGCAGCGGGGCACATTCAGCACGCGATCCTCGTCGCCGGTGATTCCGATTTCATACCCGCCGTCGAAGCCGCTAAAGAGCATGGAGTGACCGTTACGCTCTGGTGTGGAAATGCGAACACGGTTCATAAGGACCTGATTGCACTTGCCGATGAAGTGTACGTGTTCGATTGGGCCGAATTCCCGCGAGTCAACGATGCAGAAGGTCCACAAAAGAAATATAAACGCCGCCGTCGGCGCCGCGGCAATCGCGGAGGCCAAACGGCAGGCGGCGATGGCGAAGATTCTGCCGAGGGTAACGCAGCGGCGAGGGAAGCTCCCATCGCCGCTGAACCAAGGCCCCGGCAGGCGCAAAGCGGTCCTGCTCCGCAAAAGCGCGTCCGGATTCAGACTCACAGCAGTCCGCATCGGGCCGTGGTTTCGCCGCGCGAGAAACAAGAGCAAAAATCCAGCTGGCGCGATCGTCTGCGCCGCCTGACCGGTCTTTCTTAAAAAGATCGCCGCGCTTTGCGCCAGAGTTCGCAATTTTAAGCCAGGCTCTATACAATGGAGGCATGGCTTTCTTCATGAGGACTGGCATGCTGTTATCCCGGCTGATTCAAAAAGCTCACGCCCCTATCGTTTCGCCTTGTCTCCTCGTGGGTCTGGGTCTCAGCCTGGCCTCGAGCGCTCTCGCTTCTTCGACCAAAACCCTCTTTAGAAACGGCGTCTACGCGGCTGCTTATGGCGATTTCGGAGTCGACAAGGGCGAATGGAACGGTGAGAATCTCTCAGCTTTCCGGGCCAAGGCTGGCTTGCAGCTCGCTCGCTTCGATATCGTGAGCTTGGGCCTCGGTTATCAAAAAAATGGTTTTTACGTCAACCGATCGTGGGGGCGTTCGGAAGGCAAGGCTAATATCGATTATCGTGGGCCTGTCATCGAAATCAACGTGCTCCCCGAAGGCCTCTTCTTTGGCTCTTTTGCCTATTCATCGAATGAAGGTTATCTCTTTCGCAAAGAAAACAATGCGAGCACCTATCCCTACCAAGGCTGCGATGGAACGGGAGGAGCGACGTGTACCATCGCTTTGGAGCGGGATCGGTTGGCAGTCAATGAAATGGTGCTTCAAGCTGGCGTGAAAATGGCCAGTGAACTCTATTTGACACTTGGTTTTGGCACGCGACAAATCACGGGCCACCCGAGCTATGAAGTCTACACCAGCGATCCGAATGAAAGCGTCTACGTCAACGACGACGGGGGGAAATGGAAGGAAAGCGCTAGTTTCTTCATGATCGGCGTGCGCGGTAGCAAACTCTAAGAAGAGGGAACCGAAAAGTATCGGTTTCCGGAAACTTTTATTTCAAATTGATCCTTCCCTTCTTTATTCCTCCCGTTTCAGCTGCTACGATGTCTCTGAAAGCTCACATGCTTATACGAAATTGCTAGGTCATTGCTCGCAGGATGACAGCTGCAAAAGGTCTTTTTCTTGTTTGCGTTTGACGTACATGATGTTTGCGGGTACATCTCCCGCAGATCAATTTCCTAAACAGGAGTCAGGATGAGACCCTTGCGATGGACGAGCTTTATTATCTTTCTCTGGACCAGTTGTTGGTTCGCACCTCCACCCGCCAAAGCCCTCGATTCCAAGCTGCGCATCGCCTCCTTTAACATACAAGTGTTCGGTCAATCCAAAGTCAGCAATCCCCTCGTCACTCAAGCCCTCGTCCAAATACTCGATCGTTACGACCTCATCTTTATTCAAGAAATCCGCGATAGTAACAACACGGCTATATTCGATCTTCTCGATCGCTTGAATGCGAAGAGCGATAAGAACTATAAGATGCAGCTGAGCGACCGACTGGGCCGCACAGTGTCAAAAGAGCAATATGCTTTCATTTATAACGAAGATCGCGTGACCCCTCTGGATATGCGAACTTTCGACGACAAAGATGATCTCTTCGAACGGGAACCCTATATCGGTCATTTTCGCGCAGGCGAGCTTGATTTCTCTGTGGTTGGGATTCATGTGACTCCGCGTGCGGTCAAGCAGGAGTTGAATGCCCTCAGCGCTGTTTATCGCGACGTCGCGGCCCGTTATGATCACAACAGCATCATCGTTTTGGGCGATATGAATGCCGACTGCGATTACTACAATCCTAGCTTAGGATTTCAATTCTTTGACGATGAAGCGACAGAACTGATTCCAGAAAATACTGATACGACGGTAGGGTCTAACCTTTGCACCTATGATAGGGCTTTAGCCTTTGGCAATATGGCCAAGCGAGCCAGCGTGGGGGCTGCGTTTAATTTTCAAGACGCGTTTCAGATGCGTATAGAACTCGCCAAAGAGATTTCCGATCATTATCCCATCGAATTTACGATCAAGACCGACGCGGAATAGGGCGAGAGTCCGCTCACGATCCACTCGTCTTTCCCTCCTGGATCCGGCGTCGCTGATAGACGCAGAAGGTACTCGGGGGCGAGCTGGCGAAGGGCTCGTCCTTCACTAAAGCAAAGTTTTTGAGATCAGGATCAGGGTAGTGGGTATCGCCCGCGATCGTCTCATGGACGCGCGTGAGATAGATGCGATCGACCTTGTCGACGGTTTGCCGGTAAATATCGCCACCGCCGATAATAAAGGTTTCTTCGCCCCAATGGGGCGCCAAACTTTCGGCCAAAGTATAAGCAGCCTCGAGCGAAGAGACCAGGCTCACGTCCCGCGGCAGGATCAAGTCCTGACGTGAGACGACTATTGTAAAGCGACCAGGGAGAGGGCGGCCGATCGAACTATAGGTCTTACGCCCCATGATGAGAACGTGCCCGACCGTCAGTTCTTTAAACCGTCTGAGATCTTCGGGCAAATGCCAAGGCAGTTGCCCTTCGCGACCGATGATGCCATTGCTCGAGCAAGCGACAATATGGGTATAGATCATAAGAAATCCGCCTCAGAAATTCATGCTCGTTGAAGAGGCCACTATAAGACATGACCTAGGGGCTTGCAGCTGAAATCTCGGGCAGGGGGAAGAGACCCAGTGCTCGCTCACGGTTCTGCTGACGCGGCAAGGCTGGCGAGGTTGGTGATCCTGTCATCGTTGAGGAAACTGCCACGTAGACGTGGGAGACAAGACGCCGAGAAAAACCCTGAAGTTTGCTCGGCACCTATCGGCATCTTCCAACTCAAGGGGAATGGATTATTGTGGATTTGACTTTGACGCTTCCACTTCGCTGCTGCCTTCGCGGCTATCTTCCTGCTGTTTGAGATAAGCCGTGTGGCAAGCCGCGTAGCCCGGATCCTCTGAGCGAAAAAGAATGCCTTTAGCGTTCTGACAGGTATTAGCATCGAGTTGCTTGACGCCGATGGGAGAGGGTTCAGGTTCCTTTGAAATCTCACTGGCCGAGGTCTGGGTGTCGCGCGCGGCCTGGGGAGCTTTCTCGGCGGATTCGGAGGGGAGAAGCTCGCGCATGTTCGGTATCAAGGAGCTCTTCGGTCCTCTGGGAGCTTCGGGCGAGGCCGTCGCCGCTGCTGGAGCTCCAATGGTTGAAGCCAAGGATATCGAAGTCTTTTTTGTAAGACCGAAGGTGACGCCACTCACGGCGAGACTGACGATGAGAAGAGAACGTTTCATAAAACCTCCCGAAGGCTGGATCATAGCAGCTTCGCCAATTCTTGCGAGCCTTTCAGCGCCGACAAGGTAGAAAACGGCCGCTTATGCGCGCGCGAGTATGTCTAAAAGACGTAAAAGCAAGGACCACTCTCCTGATGGTACAATGATTAAAAGTCCAGGGAGGGAGTCTCGGTGAAAAACAATCCAGCCATGAGTTCGCCTTTTCGCACCTGGCTCGTGACGCGCGAAGCCCTCGCTGTCGCAGCTTCTCTGCTGCTCTATCCCCTCGGCATCAAGAAGAACAGAAAGTTTACGGCCCGCAGGCCGGATCAGAGAACGGTGGTATTTGTTCACGGCTATCTTGCCAACAGTTCGACCTTTCTACCGCTTGGGGCCTACCTCGCCGCCAAAGGCTATCATTCGCAGCTAGCCTTCACTTACCCCTCGCATGAAGGCGTAGAAAAATCGGCCATTCGCCTCAAACGCTTTCTCAAAAAGCATGTCCGCGGTGGCCGCATCGATCTCGTCTGCCACAGTCTGGGCGGCTTGGTGGCCCGAGTTTATTTGCAAGAACTCGGAGGGGCGCGACGCGTCGATCACTGTATCACCATCGCGACTCCGCACCAGGGAACCGCGAATGCTTATTGGCTTTGGAGCCGTGTGGCCCAAGAGCTGCGGCCAGATTCAAAGCTACTCAAACGCTTGGCCCGCAGTACCGAGGCAGCCAAGCGGGTAAAATTTTTAGCCATCGGCGGCGGTGCGGATCGCATCGTGCTGCCACCGAGCTCGGCTGAATTTGCGGAAGACACGCTCCACTTTGAAGATATCGGGCATCAGGGACTGCTATTCTCGCCTCATGTGTTTCGGCATATCTCGAGACGCTTGGCTTGACAGTCAAGCCTCGGTAATCAGAGCCTGCTCTCCTAAAGACTGAACCTACCTTCTGTTCTCTTCGTCTGCATCTAACTGCTATACTGGACGCATATGTGAAGAGGGGGAGTTCGGTTTGGCCTTTAATTCGCTGACCTTTCTGGGCTTCTTTGCAGTTGTCTATGCCCTTTATCTCATCTTGCAGCGAAGCTGGCAAAATCGCCTCCTGCTGGTAGCGAGCTATGTATTCTACGGTTATTGGGATCTGCGTTTCTTGCTCTTGATCTGGACCTCGACGCTGGTCGATTATGTCTGTGGGCTGGCTCTTCAGCGCAGCGAGGACGCCCGTCGACGCAAACTCTATCTGGGCCTTTCCCTTCTCTTTAATCTCTCGATCCTCTGCTACTTTAAGTATGCAAACTTCTTCTTTGAAAGTTTCAGTCGCATCCTCGAGCCCATGGGCTGGGCGCCCAGTATCACCTTGGCCAAAATCATCCTGCCGATTGGCATTTCGTTTTATACCTTTCAGTCCATGGGCTATACGATCGATGTCTTTCGGCGCAAGATCACGGCGAGCCGGAGTCTCCTCGACTTTGCACTCTTCATCTCCTTTTTTCCGCAGCTGCTCGCTGGTCCGATCGAGAAGTTTTCTCATCTCATGCCGCAGATGCAGGCTAATCGCGAGATAGGAGCGCGCGAGTTGCGCGAAGGAATCTTTCTCATTCTCTATGGCTATTTTCAAAAGCTATGCGTAGCTGACAATCTCCAACCCCACGTGAACATGTTCTTTTTACTCCCAAATGAACACAAGGGTTGGGCAATAGTTTCCAGCTTGTTCGGGGCGGCCTTTTACCTTTATGCCGACTACGCGGGATACAGCAATGTCGCGCGGGGCATTGGACGTCTGCTTGGCTTTCAGCTGACCGCCAACTTCAGGCAGCCTAGCCTAGCTTTGAGCGTGATCGACTTGTGGTCCAAATGGAATGTGACGGTCACCGATTGGTTCAAAACCTATGTGGCCCGTCCTCTCATCGACAAGAACTGGCCAAGGCCTCTGATCGTGATCCTGGTGACGACTCTCATTGGCTTTTGGCATGGACCGAGCTTCAATTACCTTCTCTGGGGATTTTTATCCGGCTGCTTGGTGCTGATCAACAGGGTTCTCCGGCGGCGGCGACTCTTCGAGCGTTTTATTGGCGATCACCCTCTCAAGAAGGGGCTTTGGTGGCTGTTCATGATGGGCTTTGTCTTTATCCCCTTGAACGCCATTTTCTTTGTGCACAGCCGTGAAGATATGATCCTGATTCTCCGAAATCTCTTTCTCCCGGCTCAATCGATGGCAGGCCTCGTCACCCTCACGTGGCTGATGTTCGCTGTACCCATGCTCGGCTTTGATTTGCTGTTTGAGATCAAAGATGATCAACTCTATTTAACCAAGCAGCATTGGACGATACAGCTCGCGGCGTGGGCTTTGCTCAGTTCATTTATCCTCGTGAGCGGAGAGATGGTGTCGCATGAATTCCACTATTTTCAATTTTAGGCCTTTGAAGAGAGCCGCAAAATACGGGCAAGTCCATGCCGCAAAGCTAATCGTCATCACTTTCGTGATGGGGTCTTTGCTGCCCTTCAGCTTTTTCATTCTGACTCATTTCGTGAAGTCGGATACGATCCATAGTCTGGCCCTCGATACGATCGATGACAGCCCTCGGGTTATTTTCCTCGGGTCTTCTCACGTTAATACCAATATAGATCCGCGCGAGATGCCTGGAAAAGTGAGTCTCCTGGGACTGCCGAATGCCGACTATCAAGATCTCTTGAGGATTTTACAGTTGAGTCTCGATAGAGGAGCGAAGCCAAGCCTTTTGGTCCTTGAGTGGATCGCCAGTTCCTTGCTCCGCGGGCCTACGGAAGAACGAGCAATGACGCTCCGGTTTTCTTATGGTCTCTCCCCAATCTTGGACCTGAAAACTTGTCTTAAAAATCCAAATCATTGTCTGCGCGATCGCCTGTATGTTCTCTATCAATGGCGATTCATACCTACTGCGCTGATAGACGATAATTTTAGACCCCTCTCCGCAGGGGAAGAACTGATTCCAGGCTTTGAGAGGATCAACAATACGATGGATGCATCCGAGGCGATGGCGACGTCGGTCGATCGCTTAAAGACCTTGGACGCGCAACTTGATCGAGACGCGCAGGCAAAGAATCTACAGGCTCTGGCGCAGATCGTCTCGATTGCGCAAGGGATGAAAATCCCACTGAATATATTAAAAACGCCTCTGCACCGTGAATTACGCGCTATCCTTCCTCACTACTTTGCTATGCCGAGGCCTCATGCGATCGCGCAGTTCCCTCTGTTCGATTTTACGGAGTGGGAAGGGGAAACGGATGGCCAATTTGCTGATCACGATCATCTGAACGCATCGGGCGCACGCGCATTTTCACAAGTTCTTGCCAAACGTATCTATTCCAGTCGAATGGGGACCGAAGGAGTCATAGAAAAATGAGAAGAAAAATTCTGCCTTACTTGATGCTGCTCGGAACGACTCCTGCGCTAGCCCAGAAAAAAGAAGCAGCCAAACTACCAAACCCAGACTGTCACGGTTATCTTGTTGGACCGACGACAAGTGAAATTCTTTTCAATCCCGAGGGTAAAAAGCTTTATTTTCTTGGGCGTGATCAGAATGATAAGACTCCAAAGACAAATCCTTTCCTTTACGAAGTGGACCTTGCGGCTTGGAGTTTTAAAAGAATTCTATCCCTCCGCGCGGGCGCATCAGCCGCACTTCTTGGACATGGTGCACCCATGCAAGGGATCAGCGTCTTTGATATGCAGCCCGGCTGTGGTGAAGGAGTCTCGGCTGGCGTCAGCCTTATTTGGGAAGGCGAAAAGAAGATTGTTAAATCGTTTCCGCCTGCCTCCTATAAAGTGATTCCGAGCAACGAAGGCGTGCAAATCGCCGATCTAGATCTCAGAACCATCAAGACGCTCGATTTAGAGTCGCAGCAGAAGCGATCGATCAACAATTTTGTTCCCGGCGTCATTCCTCTCTTTGTAAAGATCAATCCTCCTGTACTGATCGCCTTTTCGCCCGAGAAGCAAGAACTTCAGAAGTTTGAAAATCTGGCGAAGGTACCGCAGGCTAGTCTCACACTTAAGAAAGGTACGAAGATCAGTCAGCAAGCTGAGCTGTTTGGAATTGTTTCTCAGGGAAAGAGTCCACGGCATTTGCTGTTTAAGGCCATCAAAGGCTGGACAGCTGAGATGAGCAAGGACTTCGAGTTGGAGCTCCCTCCATTGTGGACGTTTGCTAAGGTCGCGATTCAATTTGACATTGTGTCCGGTCTCATCTTCGTGTTCGGCTCAAGTGACCAGGATCGAAAGGACCTGAGGCAAGTCCTTGTCTACTCGATGGCGAAGGGAAAATTGGACCAGACCTTGGAAGCGCCGGCGGATCAGTATTTCGACCAAGTCGCCTTTAATTCATCGGCAAGAATGTTTGTCGTGCTGAGCCATAGTGTGGCAGGCAATGCGGTCAGTACTTTAAAAGCTTTTATGATCGATAAAGGAGAGTGGCGCACGATGGAGTTGAGTAAAGAGGGGAAACCGGCCGTTTCCCCTCGCTGAAGTTATTTGCACGCGCAGGCGCGATTGGAGTTTGCGTGAGACGCGCCAGCGCTTGTGCCGTTGTAGCGCCAAATGCCTTGATAAGAACCGGATAGGCCCGGAAAATACTTGCAACCGAGGTTAGTGCCACCGGTGGGATCCTGGCTTTGGTGCCACGCTACACTTCCCCCTTTGCCCAGGGCGTTCATCACACTGGTGCAGTTGCCGTCATTGCCGCCCGCCCAGCCTGAACCAGCCGGGTCGTAGGATTTGCCTTGACCTCCGCAGGTCGAACTACAGCTGGCACCAGACCCACCCAAAAAGAAGCAGTACCCACCGACAGATTTGCCAGAACAGGGTGGCGGCGGTGGTGGCACCGGTGGTGGCGGTGGCGGCGGTGGCGGTGGTGGTGGAGGGGGTGGTGGTGGTGGTGGAAAGTATCGGGTCACCTTCACGCGGCCAATGGTTGAGACCGGTCTAGCATTGTTGCCTCCCATAAAACCAACTGTTGTCGTGGCCTTGATATCATAGACATCGTGCGTTGCCGTTTGCGCCGCATCCGCAACTTCAAGCCGTGTGCTGACCACCGCGTTACCACTGGGCGCTGGGATGCTGCCGAGCATCGCCGATTCCATTTGCGCAGACGTGGCCTTAGTCGGATCGAGGGATCTATATTCAGCCACACCCCCGCTGACGCCCAGTTCTGCCGTGCTCGACCCCTGGATCTGCTTATTAACGATTTTCACTGGCGACACACCGACGCCATCGCGCATCAACTTGGAATGGAGAAAGGAGATCGCCGACTGATTGGTTTGTTCCGCATCGCTGAGGACCCGACCGATCTTATTCTCGCGGACCAATTGGTTTGTCTTGGTCACTTGAGAGCTCAAGAGATAGGCGGAAAATCCAGCGGCACTGAGAGCAGCGAGCACCACGGTAATATTTCCTGATTCATTCTTCCTGGCAAACATAATATGACCCTCGGTAACGATAATGCGATCCACATCCTCTATAGTTGTCTCAAGCCTCGGGCGAGTCCTTACATGCCTTATCGGCGTCTTTGCAGCATACTTTGCGCAAGTTTGTAAGGTTTGAAAATGTTAGAAGGATTTGGCGGGACATTTAGAGCGGAAAAATTTGCAGTGAAAAACAGGAATCCAGGCTGATATACCTGGATACCGAATTTGACTGCGATTTTTTCTGAAAAATGACTAGACGGCTACTTCTGCTTTGATAGCGGGGTGGGGATCGTAACCATCGAGCTCAAAATCATCGATCGTATAATCGAAGAGGCTGTCCGGTTTGCGCTTAATGATCAGTTTCGGAAAGCGGCGCGGTTCACGGGTCAATTGCAGCTGAGCCGCTTCCAGATGATTCAGATAGAGATGTGTATCCAGTCCAAACCAAACGATTTCCCCGGGCTTGTAACCCGTCTGCTCGGCGAGAAGATGCGTGACGAGGGCGAGGTTGGCTATATTCCAGACCAATCCGAGATAGCCATCGACGCTACGCTGCACGCAGCTCCCGTTGAGGGTACCTGACTTGTGATTGACGAAGAATTGATAATGCTTGTGACAAGGCGGAAGCGCCATCTGGTCTAGTTCGCCCACGTTCCAACCATCCCAGAGGATCCGCCTTGAACTCGGATTGGTCTTGATCAGATCGATCACCTGCTGCACCTGGTCGATTTCACGACCATCGGCGGTTTTCCAGTGGCGCCACTGCTTGCCATAGATCGGGCCTAAATC
>CANJJY010000077.1 GCA_947474445.1 Oligoflexaceae bacterium | reverse complement strand
GCCGACCAGGGCGGCGGTCAGAAAAGCAAGAGGTCCGTAGGTCCCTCGCAGAACATCGAGAGGCACGGTGTGCGAGAGAGCTGCCCCGATCAATCCGGCGAGAAACATCAGGGGTACCGTTTTGAGAGACAGAGAGCCGAGTTGCGAGAAGAAGGCGCGCACAAGGCCTTTCAGAGCTGTGCCCCACGATTCATTCACCTCTTCGTCAGTCGACAAAGGGAGATCGGCCGTCAGTTTTTCGAGCTTTTGAATATCTTTGATGGGGAGGGAGGCCAAGTGTTTGGCGAGAAAGGGAACGATGGTGAAGATGACCGCCAGGTTGAAGATCAACTTGGTCACAGCCATATAGAAAGGCAGCAGGGAAAAGGCCATCGTGACTACGACGACGTTCAGGGTTGGCGAAGCGAACATAAGAGCCAAAGCCATCTCTATCTTGCGACTCTGCAGCATGCCTTTGAAAACGGGCGCGGCGCAGTTCACGCAGACGCCGAGCGGCGAGCCGAGCACGAAGCCGTAAAAGGTATTGCGCAGACGATTGGAACTCGCGCGAAAGCGAATATATTGCATCAGAGCGGCGAGGAGAGAGGCGATCACCATCCCAAAGCTCATGCCCTTTTTGTTGTCGTTGCACCAGTTGACCGTCGTGTAGGCAATCTTCTTCCACAAGGGATCGTAGGCTTTGACCTTCAGGATAGGCCACATGGAAATCGTGTCGGCAACTGTTGCGGATTCGGCGACGAGAGCTTTGTGATTGAGGTCAGGATAGCGCGAAATGTAGCCAAAGCTTAGAGTGATGCCAAGCAGAAACAGGGCGATGATGAAGACCCGTTTTTTGTGCGTAATCATGCGATAGCTACCTCATGCCTCGAAAAGGCTCTTCGAGCGATAGAATGCAAATAGGGGGTGAACAGATCTAAGGATAAACCAGGGGCGCTCTGACGCCTACCAAAAGCGGAGGATGGAGGCAGAAGACGAGCTTGGTGAAATGATAAAAGCCCAAAAGAAAGATATTCTTTTGAGCTTCTTTATTCGGGATGATCTAAAAAGCTTACTTAGTGAGTTTGAGTTTTTCTTCCTGGAAATATTTAACCAGGCCGTCGATCTGCTCGTCAGTCAGCTGCTTGAAGCGGCGCGGGGGCATCGTGAGAAGATGCTCGCCTCGATGCATCTGCACTTCTTCACCCTGTTCAGTGATGATGCGGATGCCTTCGGCCTTCAGGCGTTGTTCACTGTATCCAAGGCGAACCCGTGCGATGGCAATATCGAGTTCGGCTGCGCCCTTGGTCATGGCCGCGAAATCAACGTTGAAGCGTGAGCGAGTGATCGTCGCATCGAGTTTTGAATTGTGGCACTGCCGACAGGCGAGGGCCAGGGTATCCTGGGGCGAGGTTCCGGGGGCAATCGCGAATCCCATGTCCGCTCTCTGCTTAGGATCGGGACGGAGAACTTCGCGGTGATCCTGCATGTCTTTGACAGGCAGCGTACCGGCTTTGAAATCTTGGTATTGCTTGGTGAAGGTCGCAAGCAAAGAAGGCTCGGTGACTTTCACATCGTGATAAGGAACAGGGATGGTCAAACCATCGACGACTTTCTTAAAGAAGGCATCCCACGTCGCGCTCGTGCCCGGTATGGTGTTGTCGACAGGCTGCTTCGGAGAACTGGCGGCTACTTCGTTTTGTATCGTATTGGTCAGGAACTGTCCGACGGCTTGCAGCTGCATAAATCCGTTGCCTATGACCAGGTTTTCCAACTTTTGTGGATCAGAGCCATTGATCATGGGGCCCGGAATCCCGGCATAGGTCTCATCTTTGCCATGGGCCGCGTAGTAGTCGTTGATCAGGTTGACGCCAGCTGTGTTATCGCGGAAGAAGTGAGTCCACGGGTTCTTCAGCTCGGCCATGCGCAGGATCTTAGGGCCGTTCGTACCTTCCGGCTGGTGGCAATGGCGACAATCGACGATGGTATTTTTCAAGTCTTCATCTTCGAAAAGAGTGAATGAAGTCCAGTTCGACTCGATCGCCGGCGTCAGGAGCTCACCCACCGAACAGCCGCCCGGCGCATCGTTACAGGCTTGCTTGAAGGCGACCAGGAAAAAGTCTGGTTTGCTGGTTGAGGGATTGTTGACGATGATTTCAGCAAACTGTTCGCCGCGAACGAAGCCCATCACGACATAGTTAGGGTTAGCCGCATTGTTGGAGAGGACTTCATCGGAAAAGATGATGGCCCGTGGGTTGATCGCCGACGTGAAGCGGGCGACCAGCGAACTGGAGTGTCCAGTGAAAACGAAAGCAGGATTGGCACCGGCTCCGTTCTGGTTACGCGCGACCTGAGTCGGATCGGTGACGGCGATACCGAGGGCCTGTTGCAGTTCGATCAGGCTTTTAGGTTTAATCTTATCGATACAGAAGGCCTTGACGACCTTGTTGGTTTTAGCCGCGTTGCGGGCGCAGACGATTTGGATCTGCTCGTCGCCCTCTTTGAGCTCGTGTACCGGTTTTTCGTCAGTTAAGGCGAGGAAAGTCTTATCATCTTTTTGAGCATCGCGCGAAGCCGGGGTAGGCGTTCCTGCGGGACTGCCGGGAGTCACAGTTTGATCGGGGTCGGGCACAGCGCTGAGGTTTTCGTCGCCCTTCTTGTTTTCATCCTTGGGCCCCTGAAAGCTCGCAGATTTGCTGCACGAACAGCAGATGGAGACTAGGGCGAGAACCCCTAACAATTTAGCAACCACCATGACTTTCCCTCACAAATTGATAGACCGAGATGCGCGTAGATCGTGGGTCGACAGTGACAGCCAGCTGGCTTGCCCTCTTGTCGATTGTGTTCGTTACTCACCTTGCCCCTTACAAAGCAAAGTCTGTGCCGGTCTTTATAGTCTATGATTATGATGACTTACAGGGGGAGAAAGTGGCTAGGGACCAGTCGTTGGATGAGGACTACCCAGCCGCAAGCCAAGGCCGGGTGCTTAAGGAGATATCTCTATCAAACCTTCCGATAGATCCCTATGTGGATATGGATCTCATCGGAGAAGGGCAAGACGTGACTCCATTCGCGGGCGAATTTCTCGGGATTGCCTGCACACTGTAAGAGATCAAAGAGTTGATAGACCCAGCCCTGTTCGTAGCCAAAGCGATAGAGGTCATCGGTGTTCGCAAAGATCAATCGCTTCCTGATCTCGATCGAATCGACTTCGATAAAACCGGCGGACTCGATTTTTTCACGCAATTCGGCCGAGCTTTTTGGAATGTACTGCTCGACCGAATGAGGATCGAGGCGAAAGCGTCGGGCCAGGCTCTGACCCTTGGGCCAGGAGGTAAAGAGAGAGGAGGCGATGGATATGTAGCCGCCGCTCTTGAGGCGCGATGCAACTTGAGGCAACAGCCTATCGATGGAGACGTAGGACAAGAGAAAATGGATGAAAACCAAGTCGGCTCCCGCCGGTACGTGATCGGCGATCGACAGTGCACTCGCCTTGACGGGATGGAGCGGAGGATATTTGAGTTTGGCTTTCTCCAGCATCTTTTCCGAGATATCGACGCCGTACACCGAACCGAGCGATCCGAAAATGCGTTGAGCGAGGATGATGTTTTCGCCCGTCCCTGTCCCAACGTCGATGATAGAGGGCGAAGTCAGAGGTAGTTGGCGGAGTTCGATATCGATCTCCCGCTTGACCCGCTTAAAAATATTTCCATAGTCGTCGTCATAGCTGTGAGCAATCTGATCGTACATATCGCTGTTGGAAGTTTCGTGACCCTGCTTCTGCGACATGCGCTGCTTCGCGAGTCGTACAAGCTGTGAAATCGTGCTCAAACGCATGCTCTTTATTCCCCAATGCCCGTCTATCAAGGCGCAGCGGTTGACCTCTGCTGGCTTACTATCGGACAGAAAGGAAAATGTTTCGACTCTTCTTCTTAAATATATAATAGTTATAGGTAGTTACAATTATTTTAGGGCCGTCTTAGAGACCGCCTGTACCGGTCTTTCGCAAGATCCAGCGCTCGAAGACTCGATTGCTGGCCCGAACCGAGTAGCCGGAGCTCTGGAGGAGCCGGTAGTGCTGGCCGTCCTGGAGGGCGGCATCGCCATCCCTGATCACACATATCCGACTCGGCTTCGTCCTCTCCAGCATCCACTGGAGCTGCCCGTGCAAGCGCACGCTTTCCCAATGCTGATCATAAAGCAGGTCTTCCCAGGCCCACGAGGCTTCTTCACCGGAAACTAGATTCAAACTGATGGCCATGCGCAGATTAAATTCAGTCAGCGGATGATAACGAAACGATCCAGCGCAAAAATAAGAACCTTCGAAGCCTTCAAAAGGCAGCTGAGCGCGGATGCGCCGCAAGGAAACATCGTACATAGAGTGATCCGTTTAAGGCTTGGTAATTAGATGTAAGGGAATAGCTAGGACAATATCAGGTTAAAATGAGAGCGTACAAGTTAAAAAAAACAGGGCACTCAGCGCCCTGTTTCTTGTCGTCTTTTCGCTTCCATGCAGCAAAAAAATGCGATCGCCGATCAAGGCGTCAGGCTATTGATAAAAGCCAGGAGGTTCGCAGTGTCAGTCGGCGTCGTCGGAAAAGTCGCGTGACTTCCGACATTCGGTTTCACATCGGCTAAGCTCTCCGCGGTGTAAGGCGGATTGCTGAGCTTAGTGGCTCCCTTCCCGTCAGGACCATGGCACACAGCGTTAGCGCAGCCTTTGGCAGCCGAGGTAAAAAAAGCCTGGCCAGCAGCCTTGTCTCCGGTCACGGCAGCAGGCGTCGTTCCTGCTGGTGGCGTCGTCCCAGCCGGTGGCGTGGTTCCTGTCGGTGTACCGGCGGGCTTTCCTGTTTGGTCAGCTGCTGTGTTGGGGGCTGGGTTTGAAGCAAGAGCTTTTTTATAGCCTGTCGCAGCGGGTTCTGCCGAGCTACATGCCGTCAGTAGGGCAAACAAAGCCCCGACCAAAAAAATATCAAAGCTTTTCATATGGGTCCCCAATAACCTAGTTTCGCTTGATCTCCGCCTCTGACCTATACTATCGGCTAGCCGGGGGCAAAAGTTGAGGAAGCCACGCGAAGGGATGCAAGCATTTGAAAGAGCAAGAGTGATTCCGGGGGTTTATATCTTCTTACTTTTTTGTATAAGACAGCGTCGACAGCGAGGGTAAGAAATTCATTTCATGAGCTTTTTTGCGGCAGATCTTTGATCAGGGACGAGGGGTTCAAGAGCGGCGGCTGATGATTTGGACGAGACCGAGCACAAAACCTGCCAGAGAAAGAGCGATGAGCGACCAATAGAGGGCAGCCCTCGATTCGCCCGCCTCCACCGCAAAAAAGATCCGCATGGGGATCGTTTCCGTGCGGCCGGGCAGATGGCCGGCGACCATCAGACTCGCTCCAAACTCCCCCAAGGCGCGGGCAAAGCTCATCAATAAACCTGCACAGAGACCGGGACTGGCCAGCGGCAAAAGAACGTCGAGGAATCGTCGCAGACGTCCCGCCCCGAAGACTCGGGCGGCATCGAGCAGTCCCGCATCGACGTTTTGAAAAGCCGCGCGTGCACTGAGATACATGATAGGAAAGGAGACGATAGCCGCCGCGAGCGCGGCTGCCCACCAGGTGAAAATCAGAGTGTCGGCGCCGAGAAAATTGAGCAGTTGCCCCAGCGGACCGTGTTGCCCGATCAAGAGTAAGAGTCCATAGCCAATGACGGTCGGCGGGAGTACCAATGGAATGAGGATCAAAATCTCGAGGAAAAAACGCTGCGGTGCCGGACGCGCCGCGAGAAAGCGAGCTGCCGCGATGCCACCCACGCCGGCGGCGCAAGTCGCGAAACCGGCTGTCTTGAAAGAAATGATAAGCGGCGACAGCGAGTCATCCAAGAGAGCTATCCTTAAATAACGACGATGCTAGGCTCCAGGGGCTTCGACCTTAAACCCAAAGCGAGCAAAAGTTTTTAGGCTTTCCGCATTTTCTAGAAAGCTCAGAAATCGCTTGGCGTCGTCGCGCCAAGCGGTTCGCTTTAAGATAGCGGCCGGGTAAACGATCGCGCGATGCTCATCGGCAGCGATGTTCCAGCCGACTTTAATCGCGTCGTTGCCGAGGAGATCGGTGGCGTAGACGAACCCGGCTTGAATCGCGCCTTGCTCGAGATAGGTCACCACCTGTCTGACGTTGTGCGCATAGACGATTTTGTTTTTCAGGTCACCCTCGAGTTTGGACTTCACGAGCACGTCCTGGGCGTAGAGGCCGGCGGGAACCGTTTGAGGATCGCCCATGGCGATGCGCTTGAAGCGCGGCTGACGAAGTTCGTCGATGGCACGCAGTTCTTGATCTTGACGGGGAATGGCGAGGACCAAGGCGTTCCGCAGCCAAACTCTTTCCCATCCTGACTCCAAACGATCACCCAATTCCTTCATGGGCTCTTCGCCGGCAGCCAAGAAAATATCGACGGGCGCTCCCTCGGCGATTTGACGTTGAAGAACCCCGGACGCGGCATAGTTAAAGCGCAGGGGGATCGCCCCTTTTTGCTTTGCATAGAGAGTGCTCAGCTCAGTCAACACAGGCTTGAGGCTGATCGCCGCACTGATGAGCAATTCACGCTCGCTCGCTTTTTCGGCAGCACCGGCGAGAAAAGAGCGGCACAGCAGCGCCAGCATCAATACGAGAGAGAGCCAAGAACGCATCGATCGTCTCCTCTGACGAGAACCCAAGGGATAGACCTAAAAACCCTCAGTCAGCGACTTTGCTTGATTAAGACGAAAAAAGCTTCACTATTTCGTGGCCCGTCCCCTTTTTGAGACAGCCCTTCGGTTAAAGGCCCGAAAGCCTTGTCATGAGTGAGATTAAGAGTAGTGACCTTCCCGTGGTTTTTCTAAGATGCGAGCAGTTATCATTCTCTTTCAATCAAAGCCTGATTGACGACCATGAAAGCAGTCTCCCCATGCGCCTGCCGAGGACTAGAAAATTTGCCTATGCACTGGCCTTCGCCTCTCCTCTGGTGATCGCCGCCCTGGGACCCTTGGGGATTTCTCCGCTAGGCATCGAGGCCAGGTTGGGCCTTCTCCTCCTGCCTCTGGCCGTGACCGCCTGCTTGGGCGGTTTTTGGCCGGGCGTCACCGCTACCCTCTGGGGATGGTGGCTCAGCGTTCTCGTTTGGGTCTGGCCCTTCCAGAATAGCGCGTCCTTGTCCCTGCTGTTCAGCTCATGGTGGGCTCAGGCGCTATTTATCGCTCAGGGTCTTGTGCTCAGCGGCTTGTTTGAACTGAATCGACGTTCCCGCCTTCAACTGAGGGCTGAGCGGGATGATTATCAGGGGCGCGAGGTCCATCTGCATCGCCTGATCAATAGTGTTAAAAACTACGGCATCAGCATGATCAATCTTGATCGCACCTTTGGCAGCTGGAACGTGGGGGTATTGCAGGTCCTCGGCTACAGTCAGGAAGAATTTCTCGGCCTGCCCATTGCCTCAATCTACACACCGGAAGACGTCGGGGCGGGGGTCCCTGAATTTGAATTGTATCAGGCGGCGACAGAGGGACACTGTCCGGATTTTCGCTGGCACGTAAAGAAAGATGGAACCCGCTTTTGGGCGATGGGTACGGTACATCCGCTGCGCGATCAAGAGGGAAAACTACTGGGCTACGTCAAGGTATTAGGCGATTATACCGACCAAAAAAAGCTCGAGATGGCGCTGAGTGATGCAGATGAACGCATGCGTTCCGTCCTTCAGACGATCACCTCGGGCATCATTTCCATCTCTGAAGACGGCGTCATTCAAAAAATAAATCCCGCCGTTGCGGGTATATTTGGCTATGAAAGCGTCGAATTGCTGGAAAAGAGCGTCGATATAATGTTGGCAGAACCGAAGCAGGGCGCTCAGGACAGCTCGATCATGCACTTTCTCCATCATTCTCTGCCGATCGTTTTGAGCCAAGGACGCGAGTTTGAAGGGAAGCGAAAAGATGGTTCGACCTTTCCTCTTCATCTGGCGATAGGCGCATACAATCAAGGTGCGCGTCGCATGTTCACCGGAGTGATTCATGACATCACGGTTCAGAAAGAGACGGAAACGAAACTCCGCCGAGCCAAGGAAGATGCCGAGAAAGCCAGTCAAACCAAGAGCCACTTTCTGGCCAATATGAGCCATGAGATTCGGACTCCGCTCGGTGCGATTCTCGGTTTTACCGAACTCTTACTGGCCTCAGGGACGAGCGACCAAGACCGCGTGAAATATCTCTCCACTATCAAACGGAATGGACAGGTCTTGGGCCGCATCATCGATGATATTCTCGATCTCTCGCGGGTCGAGGCGGGGCGCTTGTCCATCGAGACGATCGTGGTGAATTTGCCTCACCTCATCATGGATCTCAAGCAGTTGCTCGATGCGACGGTGCAGGAAAAGGGACTGGTGCTGCAGGTCAGCACGCAAGGTCCCATCCCCGAGCTCGTCCTGACCGATCCAACGCGATTGAGACAGATTCTGTTCAATCTCCTCGGCAATGCGATCAAATTCACCGAGAACGGCTCGGTCCACCTCACCATCAGCAGCGCACCGCAAGATGTTTCGAAATTGGATAGGCAGCGCATTGAATTTCTGGTGAAAGACACCGGTCGCGGCATAGAAGAAAAGCATCAGGATTCGCTGTTCCAACCCTTTTCTCAGGGAGATAGTACGACCGCGCGACGCTTCGGCGGCAGCGGGCTCGGACTCATCCTGTCGCGGCGTCTCGCACAGTTGCTCGGCGGTGACGTCGAACTGGTCAGCAGTCAAGCCGGTGTCGGCTCGGTCTTTCGAGCGCGCATCTCCATGCAGCTGGTTGCTCATACGCGGTGGGTCGAAGATTTTCAGTGGCAGCCCCCGCCGATTCCCCTCGAAGATGAACGAGTCACTGAAGAGACTCTGAAGGGTTTGAGGGTACTCGTCGTCGACGATGCGATCGATAATCAAAGGTTGATCGCCCGCTTTCTCGATGCCTATGGTGCGGTCGTTCAAGTCGCGAGCAATGGACGCGAAGGGCTCGATCGCGCTTTAAAGGAAAGCTTTGACCTCTTACTGATGGATATGGAAATGCCGGTGATGGATGGCTATGAAGCGACGCGAACGCTGCGCGCCCGCGGCTACGATAAGCCGATTCTCGCCTTGACGGCCCATGCCATGAAAGAAGAAAGGGATCGATCCCTGCGCGCTGGATTTTCCGACTATTTGACTAAACCTATTGTCTTCAAGGAACTGATTCAGACTTTGAAGCACTATATGCCGCCGTCTTCCCCTGATCAGGAGCGGCAGCGGACGTAGCGTTGCTTGACCGCGTTAGCAAACCATTCGGTTGACCTTTTGTGAATCATTTTGGGCGATACGATCTGGAGCTGGGGCATGCGCGCATAGGACCAAGGCCGTCCAAACCTCTGCTCCCAAGCCTTGCCGATGAATTCCCAGCTGCGGGTGTCTTCAAAGGCTTGCTCCTTTTCCTTGCTAGCATCTCGGTTAATCGTCCAGGAAGACAGTTCGTTTTTCTCGCCCCAAGCGATGAGGGTCTTGAGCGTTTCGGATGGTACTTCCGGATCACGATAGGCGAGGATATCGCCGTCGAGGGCTAGCTTTTTGCCACTCAAGGCTGCTAGTCGCTCTTGAAAAGCCGCATTCCGCGCGGCATAGACGCCGGCGTTATAATCGGCAAAACGATAGATTATATCGGTGTAGGACGCGGTATAATCAAGCAGCCGCGCTGTGCCTGCGCGCAAGCCGCCTATCCGGGTGTAGAGGCGCTCCCGCAGGTCGGCATCGTCCAGAGAAGAAAAATCGGCAAGGCTACGCGCATACTCGACCTTCACCTGCATCGAGCCTATGGTCGTGACGGGATTGAAATCGGCCAAAGAACCTTTGCCTAATACTTTGGAGAGGACAGAGGCCATGACAAAGGTTTTTGGCAACTTGTCTCTGTAGGCCGCGGCGAGATCGCGAAAAAAGCGATCTAGATCGCGCTCGGTGCGGAGATCGGCAATGCGATCGCCAAAATTCTTGGCGCTACCGGGAGCCTTGAGAGAGAGCAGCGCGGCAAGGGCAGGATCGGCGAGAGGGCCGAGGCGATCGAGTTTGGACAGCAACTCACGACGGACGAGGCCAGGAAGATCCGCGACGAGCGGATTGGTTTGAAAGCCGGATTCTTGTTCGACGACGGCCAGCACCGCGCAAACGCGCTCCGGCGTCAGGGGTTTACCCAGGGCGCTAATCGCTTGGGCGACATCGGTCGCCCAACCCTCGCGATCTTTGACCTGAGAGGGGATATGCGCAGCGATCGTCTCGGCGTTCCATAGCTCAAGCGGAGGACCTTGATCCTCAGGTGTTGAAACACAGGTACTGATGGACACGAAGAGAAGACTCCCACCCATGAGTCGGAAGTAGCGATGACTCCGCCATAAGCGTCGGCTGCGAGGGTCGAAGCCTTCGCGGGGGGCAAGAAAAAGCAGCATCGTCGGCTCCTTACCTCACGTGAGCGCGGCGAGCGCTACGCCTCGAATATCTGGTATTCCGTAGCTCTTAGCAAATTTTCTTTTGCCTTGCTTTATCCGAGAGGGGTGAGTAAAAACCGCTTAGCTTGCTGGGACTTAGTGCTCCTTTGATCAGCTTTTGAAGACAAGGAATAGGCATCACATGGAATTTTTGCAGCTCGGTGAACAGCCTCCTCTCAGCATCGTCTTCGAAGATAAATCTTTAATTGCTGTCAACAAGCCTGCAGGGCAATTGTTCCATGGCTATACCCACGGCACGCCGACGACCCTCGTCGATCAAGTGAAAGAATATATTCGCAGCCGCTCGGGTAAAACCGAGGGCATCTATCTGGGAGTGGTCCATCGCCTCGATCGGCCGGTCTCGGGCCTCTCGCTCTTCGCGCGGAATTCCAAGATCGCACAGAGGGTCGCCGAGCAGTTCCAGGAACGCACGCTCGACAAGATTTATCTCGCCGTCGTCGAAGGCGAAGATCTGCCCGATGCCGACACGCTCGAAGATGAGCTCGAAGGAGCCGAGAACCCCGGCGAGAGCAAACTGCTCAAATGTCAGTTGAGTTACCAGCGTCTCGCTAGGGCAGGGGGCTTAAGCCTCGTCGCGATTCGTTTGGGATCGGGGCGGCGTCACCAGATTCGTATTCAGTTCTCCAAAAGAGGCTGGCCCTTGGTCGGCGATACCGCTTACGGGGCGCAAAGCGTGATTGTTGGCACAGAAGGAATGGATCCGCGCTTTCAAGCGATCGCTTTGCATGCCACCGCCCTTCATCTGAGCCACCCCTTGAGCTACACCCCTCTTAAGATCCAGGCGCCCTTGCCCTTCTATTGGCCCCGGCTCGGCGCCAGTCTTCAGGCGGCCAGCGAAGCCTATCGGCTCTCCCTCGCCTAGCCGTCTGACCGCGTCCGCCTTATGCTACAATAGGAAGGTCATACCCTCGTCCTTTGGGGCCAGGGAAGCACTTTTTCTATACTTTCGATCAGGCATTAGGGTGAGTCTATGCTCAAAGACAGAAAGCAGCAGCGCGTTACGAAATGGATGGCAGCGTTTTGGTTCTTTGGTTCGCCGGCAGCCTTTCGCCCCGATATCAGGCATTGGAGCGACGATATCTTCCAAGCCGCGCCTGGCTTTTCTGCCTACGAGGATTTCCTCTCGGATCTGGACCTGAACGATGATTTAGAAGATCTCGAAAAGGCGGCCGTAGCGCGCCAGGAAAAGATTCGTCTGCTCGAAGCGGTCGATAAAACCCAGCTGTCAGCCGGTCAAGCCTTTCATCACAACAAGCAATTGGTCGATCTCTATCTCGCCGAGGCGACCTATCTCGGCTTCAAGCAGGATCGCACGGTCTATTTTGAAGGCGGTCAATGGCGTCGACCTCCTTCAGGCAAGCTGGTCCCGTCCGCTGCGCTGAGTGAACTCTCTCTCAAAACATTGGAGGTCGTTCGGAGTCTGGTCAACGCGGCAAACTTCGAAGGTCCCGAGAACCTGGCCCTGCTCGTGCGCCTGCTGGGGCGCAGCCACAACGATAATATCGGGCTTTTTGTCGATCAGTTCAAAAAGAAGTTTCCCACGTCGCCGCTCCTGCCTCAGGTTCTGC
This sequence comes from Oligoflexaceae bacterium, assembly GCA_947474445.1. Classification (GTDB taxonomy): domain Bacteria; phylum Bdellovibrionota_B; class Oligoflexia; order Oligoflexales; family Oligoflexaceae; genus Oligoflexus. The sequence continues at coordinate 1,421 of CANJJY010000077.1, read as the reverse complement.
ACTCGCTCGCAGAGTACCAGAGCGATGCAGGGGAATGGGACAAGGCTGAAGCGAATCTGAAAAGCGCGATGGAATTCAAAGACAGTCCTCAGCGACCCTACTCCATCTATAAACTCGGTTGGGTCCATCTCATGCGGGCCGCCAGCGAGAAGGAAACTCCCAAAAGCAAAGAGATCCGCGGCGAAGCGCTCAAAAAAGCCAGCACAGCCTTTCGCCTCAGCGTCAAGCTGATGAAGGACTGGGACGCTTATCAGCCGGTATTTAACCTGCGGCGTGAGGCCTTGAAAGATTTAGCTTGGACCATGGCCGAGGCGCGGACCCCAAAAGCGGAAGTGCAAAAATTCTTTCAGGAAGAAGGGGACAAGGATCAGGGCCTCTATCGCAGCTATCTCTACTACCTCGCCGTCGATGCAGCGCGCGATGGAGCCTTTGAGCTCGCTCAAAACAGTTTCCAGGAACTGCTGCCGCTCGAAGCGGAAAGTCGCGATCTGCCGCGGGTCCTCCTCAATGTCAGCGAACTGCAACTCCTCGCGCAAGACTACGTAGAACTGGCTCGCAGCTATCGAAACTTCAAAGCGATCTTCACGCCCGAAACGCCCTGGCAAGAGAAGTGGGAAGACGACCAGGAACTCATGGACGTCAGCCAAAAGCAACTGGGCCAACACATAGCCTGGTCGGCGCAAAATACCTATGCGGCCGCTGAAAAAACTCCAGAGGCTCTCCCGCGGCCGGCGCGCGTTGAATCGAAGATACCGACCGGATCACCGCATGCGGCTCCGGCAGGACCTGAACTCATGGATCCGCGCCGCCTGCTCTTTGCGGCGAGCAAGGAGCTCTATCAGCTTTATGCAGTCTGGTATCCCAAAGGAGAGGCTTTGGAAGAAGCCCGCTACAATGATGCTTTGAGCCATTATTATACGGGTGACCTCGAAAAATCCCTGGATCTGCTGGCTGCCATCGCCGCCGATGAGAAGAGTCCCTATCGGCAGCAAGCGAGTTACAATGCCGTCCTTGTCGCCGTCAATTTCGATCAGAAATTGGGCTCCCCCGCGCTTCCTGAACCAGGCAAAGCCAAGGCGCCCGTGCCTTTGAGCAAAGGCAAAGCCCTGCTGGTCGATCGCATCGATAGTTTTCTCAAACTCTACCCCGACGCCGATGATCGCGTGGCTCTTTCGTATATGGCTGCTCAGACGTACTTTGACTATGGGCATTACCCGGAAGCGATCAAACGCTTTGATGCGATCGTTGTCGCGGCGCCAGAAACCGAACAGGGTGAAAGCTCTCTCCACACGATGCTCGGCTATCAAGTCGACGCTGCGCAATGGCCAGAAGTGATCGCGCGCTGCGAGGGCTATCTCAAGAATAAAAAAATTACCGGTGCCGGCCATCGGAAGATACTGCGGCAGACCCTGCAGTATGCG
>CANJJY010000076.1 GCA_947474445.1 Oligoflexaceae bacterium | reverse complement strand
TACACCAAAAACCCTTCAAGTCACTTCGAAGGATCCGCTCCTTGACCCACCTGATCGATATTTCCAAAGTATTTCCAGCATATTGGTATCGGCTTACCTCTTGCAGCCGTATTCAGGTTCGGATGTTTGAATGGGGGAACGAATAAGCAATGAGCCTTAAACTCTGCTTTAGAATTTTACTGGTATCGATTCTCAGCTTGGTTATCGGAGAGGTTGGGATAGGAGCCGCAGCCCTTTTCCGCTCCGTCGACGTACTTCGCCAAGTGACGTCAGACGGTAAGGGATTGATTCTTGTTGCCGACACAACGACCCTCCTAAGGAGCCACGCCGAGTCTCTCAGAATTTCGCCGCGAGCGATCAAAACTTACTACTACGTAAGCAAAGTCATAAAGAATATTGATCTGATGGACGTCTTCCAATCAGAAATTCCTTATGAGGTCAGATCGCAAGAAAGGTTATTTAGCATCATAGGATCTCGACAGAATGAGGCTTACCTAATAGACAGTCCGAATAAACCGTTTACCGACCACGAAAAGCTTTCTCCCTTTGAGTTTGGCTCAGAGTTCCGGGTGCTTCGCAATGATAATCCGATTCCAGAAGAGAAGGTGGGGTATGGACTCAAATCATCGACCTGGCTTCATACCGGGAAACTTAGCTACCAAAGCATCAAGAGGCTCCTTTCCGGCCTGCACCTCTTCCTGTCGCCGGACAACTTAGTTGCGCTTAGTGACAAAAGTGATCTAAACGTCGCAATTCTCAAGGAATTCGAAAGCGTTTTTCCAGAAACCTTTAGCTTCATGACGCGCTATTTCCAGATAGAGCCCAACATCCAAATCATAAGGCGAGGGAACGGCCAGATTCTAAGTTTGATTAAGGGCAAAATAGTCGTCAAACTCGATATGATTGAAAAGGACTTTCCAGAACTAGGCCGCTACCTCACGCACTTGATGTCGATCGATGCCGAAGGCAGCATCATTTTCCATGCTGGGCCACACGCTCAGCTCGCTGCGTTCTCCTTTGAAACGGCGTCACGCACTTTCAGTCTTGAATACGCTACTCGAGAGGGCTCTATCGTGCCTCGCGACAGCCAGGGGAAGTACCTCTTTTCACATGCACTGAATCTAGCTGCGACAAAAGAATTTGCCTTGAATTCCACCTCAAAGCTCAAGGCGAAAGTTCTAGGATTGGAAGTCTCCATTGACAACCTTGACTTTGCGATTGACTTCAAAGAAATCAAAGAAGCCGTGTTGGAAGCTCGTTTGCTACGAAGCCCTCCCCCTGTTATCTCTGGTCGCTTATTTGGCTTTCTACCAGGCTCTTTCATCGATGTCTTGATCCCGGGTTCTATAGAGGAATACGCACGTACTTTTTCTAAGGGGCTCTTGCAGGCCAATGGCGGCGAAGGCACCTTTTCAAGACTAACCTTCTATCTCGATACCTCCGGTAGCAAATGTCGGAATGACTTTGGTACGGAGATCGTCGACAACTTCTTCCTCGGCTTTGGATTGAAGGTCACTCAATCATACGTATGGCCTTCACCTGCGGTGGTCGGAGAAGGCTGGAATATGAGCGTTATTCAACTCAGAAAGTTGGATGAGGATTTGAGGCAACTATTGGTCGCAGAAGAGATCGCGCCCGACCTTACGCCTAACTAGAGCCTGTCTCAAAAAGGGGATATCAAGGCGCGCGGAGGAAAAAAACCGGAGTTTACATACGGTAAATGAGGATTTTTTTCTGACAAGCAACGAAGAGATCGCCTTTTTGAGACGGGCTCTAACAGGCCAACCTCCGATAGACGTCGGTATGGTTCATTTGAACAGCTCTAGCCATTGCCCCAGCAGCAATGACCAAGTTCTGGCGAAGGGGCAGTCTTTGACGGGCAGCTACTTCTTAATTTGAACGAAATCGACAACTTCAACGGTGAGTTGAATATCGGAAACCAGTCCTTTGACGAAATCCGAATTGACGATCTTTCCTGCTAGTGATCCTAAGAATGACTTCCGATCTGCTTCATCGAGACTCCCAATAACGATGTTATCGAGGGTGGTATTGACCAGAAATCCAACGAGCATCACAGGATCCCGACTGATTGTGACCTGGATCCTCTCAAAAAGCACACTTTGGACAACTGGGGCTCCTTCAAATCCTGTTGAACTCAAAGAAAAAGCTAAGGTGTCCGGCCAATTAAGGCCAGCAATTTTTGATTGGTAAGCCTGACCGAATGAATCCATCTTGAGACCGAAAGTACCCGAATAGGTCTTGCCAAGATTCGTCAAAGTCCCCATTTGGCTGATGCTTAGGTTTGAAAGGATCTGGGGCTTAGCCGACAGGAAGCTGGGAAATATGGGCCTGGGTGGCGAAAAAATGACTTCGCCGAGCTTCTTGATCGCGACAAAGGAATCCTGTACTTCGATATCATCGAGAGAAGAAGCGCTTGACGTTGAGCTGGCTTCCGGCTCAGTGGAAAAAGTTGAAATGAGGCTTAGAACTGCATTGATATCTATATTGATGTTGAGGCATTTCAATTGCTTTTGACCGATCTGGACGAGCTGGCTGAGATCCAAACCCTTGGAGGCGTTGGTCACGTCTCCGATCATGATCTTACCCTGTATTTGGCCGGAGCAAATCGTCTCTAGTGTGCCCGACGTGGACAGTCGAAATCCAAGGGTTGCATCGACGAGCGCCTGGCCGTCTATATCTTGTTTGGCTTTGGCGAGGCGGCTGTCAAAGCTTGCCTGATCATCGACCGTGGAGGCTTGAGGGAGAGCTTTGACCGTTGTAGGCCGCGCCTGTCGATCTAACTTCTGGTCATTGCAGGCTATGGAGCTCACAAAGATGAGGGCACAGGCTGAAGTGGTCTTTGAACGCAGCATGAAATCTATCCTTCTTTGAGATTTACTGCAAATGGTAGGATTCCAGATTTATATCGATCGTAAGGTTACCGACGAGATTGGTCACCTTCTCAGCATTTCCCAACTCGTCGATCTGGGCAATGAGGCTCCTGCCGTTCAGTTCCAGTCTCACCCTGGGAATCATGATGGGTGCGGAGTTCCACCAAAGCTCGAATTTTGGCATGAACATGCCGTACTTATCGGGTAGATTCTGTAGCCCCTCGGTGATGATTTGCCAGTGTATAGTATGATTGAGCCCGCTCGAAATCGCTTCGTTTTTGAATACCTGATCGACTTCCAGCACTTCGGCAGTATAGGTTCCTGTATCGCTGCCAACAAAATCAGGTTCATTAATGGAAACTTTAGTCGTGACGGAGGTCTTAAGACCCTTGAATTTGGAATGATCAAATATCAGAGGACCAATCAATACTGGACGAGGAGGCTCGAAGGTGAGGTTCTTTTCCAGAGCTCCCAAATAGAGAATTTTGCCATCATGAATGAGCGAAACTGGCAACTCAGTCTGCGCGCCCGAGGCATCCTTGCTAGTAACGGAGTCGAGGCTCGAGAGCAGATTGATCGTTCCCAACAGAGAATTGACGTCGATAAGAAAGGATCCACAATTGATCTGACTATCCTCAAACCTTAGAGTAAAGTCTGCATAGAGATGAGCAGCGAATACGCCTTTGCACAGAGAAACCTCGGAGGCGGTAAGGAGTTCGAGTCGATAGCGAAGGCCAGCCAGGGACTTACTGCCGTCTATAACGTCTGTCGAGGCCTCGAATGCTCCGACTTGACTTGCAGGCCTTCTTTCGACCATGCCATGAGGGGGTGCGATCATCGGTCCGCATCCGCAGAGCAATAGGACCAAACTTATTGTCATAAGACGTAAGCATCCTCTCCCGAGGTCTCGCTTTGCCTTACGAAATCTTGAAATGTTGAAAGACATTCCATCCTTCCTTTCAGCCACTTAAAAAAAAATCGGTATCCATGCATAGTCTGCAAAGATGGGACCCTTTTTCTTTTCTGCAAGCCCCAGATAAGCAGTCAGAATCAAAGACAACTTCATCCATTAAAAATGGCATGATATGCGATAGACTACCGATCAAGAAAGAGAGTAGGAAAACATTCAATATTTAAGTTGATGAATTCTCTAGTGAATATCCTATTGTCGAGGATCTTAGTTCGATATCCAGAAGCAAATAGCTTACATTTTTGATGTAAGTCCCCGAATTATCGATCTTAACTCTGAAGGTGTCTTTTGGAAGTGTAGAATGCGGGAAGAGTCCAACTGAGGAAACTCGAGGGAGAGATTTCTATCGAGCCTCAAAACCTAGCAAATCATCGACCGTCGCTTTCAAGCTGGTGTCGATCAGTTCCTTCACGGCGTTAGCACCCACTTGCCCCCAACCTCCAGACCTCATACCCAATCGGACCTGTCCATCGATATAGGTCTGGTTCGCGAAAGGAACTAAAAAGATCGCTGCATCGAATTCTTTGATAAAGCTATCCGGAGCAAGTTCATTGCCCTTTATTACGACGACAAAGCCGTTCTCTCGAATGGTAGCCATAGCGGTCAGTCGCAAAGAAATCGGTACGATACCAATGACGACCACTTCAATGGTTTGGAGAACGCGAACGGGATTGAGTTGCACCTGAGGAAGACCTATCAACTTCGCTTGCATTTTGAGCAAGTCAGTATTCACCTGAATGTTTTCAAGGTCCTTACTGATGGCCGACACATCGAAGGTACTGCCGTTTTGCTGAAAAACAAGCTTTTCTCGAAGGCTTTCCATGATTTGACCGACGATTCGCAGCATTGTTTGCTCGAACCAGATTTGAGTTCTCAGGTTGATATATTCGACTCCAACATCCGATCCGGCTTCGACAGCATCAAATCCTCGAATATAGAATGCTGAAGACTTGGAATAATCGATCGCATAGACGCCAGCATCGCCGCAGTTTAGTTGCGGCAATTCGCCCTTAGAAGCTACAAAAAAGTCATCCTTTCTGAGAGCAAGACAGATCTGATCGAGTCTATCCTGCAAGGTTTGGGCAAACAGAATGCTTGACCGCACCTCATTGGCAGTTTTTGTTTTCGCACCACATGAAAAATTAAGAGGAGCCAGAATCAGTGCCAGACTAAGCACTTGATGCATCCGCTTTCTTGTCTGGTAGGTCTGGATCAAAAATTTACTCCAAGTCATCTAAAGTAAAGAATATAGAATAGTAGTTTATTGATCGGTCAAAATCCGAAAAAACTTGAGAAATTTCCGTCAAATCCACATTCTCAAATGAAACCACACCGCTTTAGGGATTTAGTGTCGATAGATTGTTACAATGAAGAGACCATGAGTTTCGAAGAATGCCTGCGTTTCGCGCGATTGAACCTTAAGAGGTCATCCGTCCAACCCTCAGCTTTCTTGGTGTTTCTTAAGCATGCAACTCTCAACAGCTGCTAAGTCGTGGGGTACTTCATGAATAGACGAACAAACCTCGCCTGGATAACGCTCGTCGCTTTAGCGAGCTCTCTAGCCAACACGGCATCTGCCACATCTTTTATGGGAGATGCGGGAGCTGTGAGCAACAGTCTCGGCGATCTTGCGAAGAATCCAGCCAACATCGCGCATATTCAGGATTCTCAGATAGGACTTGATTACAGTCCCTTTGTTTGGAAATCAATCGACGCCCAATTCCAAGGACTGAAGCCCAATAAGAAGACGGGATTCTATCCAGAGCTCCCATCTTTGATCTCACCTGACAATACGCCAGCGCGAATTGCCAAATCTTCGAAGAATCAGCTTTTTGGATTCAGTATCATCGCGTTTCCTCCTGTCGAGCTCTCCCAATTCTCCCGCAAAGTGCTCATCAAGGACATCCCACTTTTTGCCTTTCGGCAAAGCGACAACGTGGCTGCTAGGATAGAACGCCTCAAACTTAAGGGACTTCTTGGACTCGTTGCAGCGTATCGATTCGATCGTCTGACGCTTGGGGGTAATCTTCAATACAACGGCGCATCCGTAGGGGGCAAAGTTCAGGTGCAAGCAACGGGAGACGAACTCTTTCGGTTTGAAGCCGATACCAGTACTATTGCTTTACAATGGGGCTTGCGCTTTGAGATCATCCCGAAGACCTTAGATTTCGGCTTTTCCGGTCCAATATTCGAGCAAAACAAAGCCGAAGTCAAAGTCGACACGGGCCTCTTCGCCCAAAGCCAGAAGGTTGGTCCGCCTGGACCGTCTCCCCTCACTCGATTTCTAACAGGCATTCGCTATCGCATGGGCCCAACTTCAATCCTTTTTGATCTTGAATACGTAAAAGGAAGTCCTGAGCAAGGGATCGCTCTCGACGACTTCCGGGTTGGTATGCGCGACGTGCACGACACCGTTTCTCCTCGCATCGGTGTGCGCTATCTTAAGCGAAGCGACTTCATTCTTCTTGGAGGCTATCATTACCAACCGGCTCGCTATGGGGATGGCGACAGAGAGCAAAACGGCCTCATCGGCTTCGGCGCACTTGACCTCATGATGATCTATCTCGGACTTGAGGCCTTGACGCCCTATCACCTGGTCGGCATGGGCGCAGAGTTCAAACTCTGGAGAAGACCTCAGACCGAAACACCAGAAAAAGATGGTCCTGAGTATCCGTGGACTTTGTCCATTGGTATGACGTATCGAACCGCAAGCCGCGGTGTGGGACCTTCAGGGACTATGCCGGGTGCATTCACTGAGAATCGCCTGGCGATTCCGATCGGGATCACCTACCGCTACTGACAGCAGGTTGAAAGGAGGGATATTCAACCAATATAGCCCTTTTTTGAGCGAGAAACATGCAGTGGTTAAGTGGCGAATATTGAATCTTAAGACTTTCTTCGCATGGCTTTCACGGAAGGAAGTCCGGATCCGCTGGTATCAACCTCCAGGGCTTGCAGGATGCCGGCATAGATCTCCTTTTCGCTCATCTGCCGGCCCCGCTCAGGTTCACCCGTCTCGGGATTGAAACCATAGGTTTGAAGCGTCTCTCCATCGACGCCACCGAGAACTCGCCCTCCCTGCGCCATCGGCGAAATGACGACGACTCCGTTGTTAACGTCATGGCCAGTCGGGAATTCACGGAGATTCGCTAGCCTCTTCTTATCTCGACCGAATTCTGTAGCAATGTAGATCATAGAATGATCCCAATAGCTTTCCCCATCCCTATACTCCGTAGCTTTCAAGAGTGTGATGAGACGATCAAGGGTATCGAGTACTCGATGCCATAGAAGAGCCTGCGTGCTCCGGTGTGCGTTGTGGGAATAATCGAACGCTGTCGGCGTATTGGTCAAGAGCGGAGAGTCGATATCCTTGCCATCGACGGACACATTCATGCCGAGGCCAAACGTCGCTGTACAGGTCAATCCTTGGGTGATCGATAGGTACGCAAGACAAGCCTGGGTCTGCAAAGGGTCAGCCCCAAGATCAGGAAAGGCCGCTCTGAGGAGCTCACTATCCTTATTGGGCTCCAGGTTAAAATCTTTGAAGGGAAGATCCTTGCTGTCTTCAAAGGGATTGAGGCGGTTGATGAGATCGCTGTCCTCAAATAGCCTCTGACGCGACCGCGCTGCTATCCATTCCTGAATAAGCGCATTGCTGCGATTGGCCTGGACAAATGGCGACTGTGGTTCGAGCTGCTGGTCGCGAAGATTACGAGCCATATTCATCAGTTTGTCGCTTGGGGCTCCCTGGATTCCCTTGTAACCGTGCATTCCAAAGGGGAAAAAAGCTGGATCCGCGATGGTTTCTGCGATTGCGTACGAGGGTAGGCTCGCATCAGTCCCATGTTCGGCATATCCGACGGTTGCCATATTGATATTGGGAAGCAACAGTCCTTTGCCGTGGTGAGCTGCCACCGCTTCTTGAAGGGTACGACCGTTCCAGGCATCATGGCCCGTGACGCTGCGAAACTGGGCCGTAGGGTGAGCGACTGAGGTTCCCGAAACGGTCGCCACCATAATGTCTTGGTGATATTTCGACAAAAATCGTGATTGCACAGCTTTAACCGGAAAAGGGAGGGCTCCGATTGCGTCAGCAGCCATATCCACGGCGCGTAGATCGCTACCATCGATCCCTTTGATTAATTGGTCCGGAAAGACATTGAGAATGGACGGCGTTTTAACTTCAGATTCACGTCGAGCCAAAAAGCTGTCATTTATCGAAGCTCCACCCATCGCACCGAATACGAAAAGAAACTTGCGAGGAGCCTCACTGCTATTGATCTTACCCTTCTGAACTTCGCCAGACTTGAGGCAAGCCGATAGAGAGAAAGGACCGCTTGCGCCAAGAAGCAGAGTTGAGAGACCAGATGCTCCGCCTCGCAAGAGCCGACGCCGATCGAGAGCAAAGGGTTCAGGTTTTTTTGTACGTCTTATCATCGCAAAGTCTCCCGACCCAGAGTTAATAGAATCCGGCCTCTAAACTTGTTAGTACGGAATAGCAGCTTAAAACCATCCAATTGCGCGCTGCGCCTATCGATTGTTCGGCATAGACGGCTTCGTAGAAATCGAGGAGACTCTGCACCTCACCTTCGGTCGGATTCCTCAGGAAGGCCCTCTGATAGAGAGTTTGTATAGCTTGAGCAACGGCCTCCGTTTTCATGAGCCGTCCATCGACACTGAGTTCGACGTCTTTAAAAATGACCGCTCGGGCTGGATTGAGGAGATCAAGGCCGGCTCTTTGCGAACAGGCCGATAAGACGAGACGATCAAGGGACATGGCCGACGTCGCCGCGGCATGCTCTGGGTAGCGATACTGAGCATTGCCGTAAGCATCCATACCTCCAAGACTGACCTTATGTACTACATCGGCACAGGGAAGGCGTCCCAGCTCGAGACACATCCCCTTAGGATCGAGGGCAAGGATCTTGGCCAAGCTGTTTTTCAATAATGAAGATCTTTTCCGTTTCACCTGACCTTGGGACGGGGGAGCAGCTTCAACACGCGAATCTTGCCCTTCGCCCGTCAATTGGTGCGCAACTTTGCGATCTCGAAGGCATGATGAGAGGACCATACTACACATGAATATCATATAAAAAATGTTAGGGAACACTATAGGCCTCCGTCTTGATGAGATCATGAAGAAGCGCTTTGACACTATAGCTGTGTTCTGTCCTAAATTTTTTCCAGAGAGCCTCATATTCGACGTTTTCATAGCCCTGGGGATCGTGACCGATCATGACCTTCCAATAGTCCTTCACGGAATTAGCCGCAAACTGATCGCTATTGACCAGGACTTCCGCCCATTCTCTTAGGTTTTCGACACGTTGCCCCATAATGTATCCCGCTTCCGGCATCTCTTTGATTCCTGGATACTGGTCGTTGAGAAACTCCATTCTGGGCAAGGCATAGGAGAGAGGAATCAGGCTCTTCTCGTCCCCGAGATTGGCCAGGTTTTGCAGCGGCGTCGCGCTCTGCCCCTGTAAGACTCGAGTCGTACCGGTCAGCCCATTATAATTGCGAAAAGGATAAGCGAGAGGATCTATCGTCTGGTGACACTGCGCACATTCTGGTCATGTCACACCCTTGGAATCGTAATCTCTAAAGCTGCTTTCCTCAGGGTCTGGTGGGTTGAGTCCTTGCATCTGGGCCAGGCTCACGCCGAGATAGGCGTTAAAAGCCTGAGCCACAAGAACTCGTGCGATCCCGGTATAGTTAAGATAGAAGCTGAGGTTCCAGAAGGTCGTCAAGAGTCCAACTCGACGTTCGGGTTGCATCACCTGCCCATCAAGAAGCCTTTGGGGTGCAATTTTTGTATAAACAGTACGATTGTTTGCCGCGATAGTTCGCGTGACGGTATAGTCGGCCAGTAGAAGTTCTCTCGCATCGTGGTCATCAATCTGGGAATAGACGAAAAGATTGAAATCAGCATAGTAATCAACAATAGGAAGGACGCCAGGATCTTCTCCCGCTTTGACGGAGCCTACCGGACGGATTTTATAGTGTCCGATTTCCCAAATCACCCCGTCCTTCCCCCTCCAGTAGTTGCTATTCATACAGCTATCGAGTTGCTCGTCAATAGCTTCGGATTTAGCCTCAGCCTTAAGATTTTTGAACTTCAAAAAATCGCTGTAACTAGGAGGTTCTCCACACACATCGAACCAAACCTTTTTATACACATAGTCTGGATCGGAGCTGCAAGCTTTCGATCCTCCGCTTCCCTTCTCGCAAGACGATGTGCGAGGGGTGCTTGATAAGCTACCTGGTAGACTTCCCAATTCGATTTCACGCAAGTTGGAAAAGCCATCATGGTCGCAGTCCTTTGAACCGATGGACGCAATGAAATGCTGGAGATCGCCGCTGTCGGAAGGAAAGTCTGCATTTTCCTCATGGAGAGAGGTCTTAAGGCATTTACCAAAGCTATTGAGTTCTGGTGGCTGCCCTTGATGACAATAAGCGCAAGAGATATTCGCCCCCGAGCAAGCCGGACTGTCTGGGAAGGATTTGCAGAAGAGCTCACTGGCCCAGGGCTTGGAAAGTGATTCTTGCGATAGCAATGCTAAGGAAAAGATCAGAATCAATCGAACGTTGGTGAATCTTAAGTTGCCTAACATATCTGACCTCCTTACCTTGCCTGCAAGCGTCCATTACTGAGGAAAACCCGTCTGCGACCAGCTCGAGAAAAGCTTCTTTGGATCACCGCTGAGGGCTCCGGTAGGCGGCATACTCCCGCCGAGGACCCGACCAATCAAGCCTTTTTCTGTCGCCGCTTTCTTAACTTGCTCATAGGTGCTCAGATCTAAGCGTGGTGCATTGTTGGGCCGATGACAGTTGGAGCAGTTTTCTTTGATTAGAGGAGCTATATCCTTCGCGTAGCTTACCAAGACCTTTGGAACGCCGCTTTCCCCTTTATAAATACCTGCGAAATACCTCAACTCATCATCACCGACATCGGTGATGATGCCAGAAAATGCTCTTTGACCATGATCAATGTAATACTCCGTCCAAAGATGAAAGTCGAGGGCTAAAGTCTCATCGTTGGATCCGAAGCGATTACTCACCCGATAAGCGACGTCGCCCTTGAAGAGACCGATCGGCGTCATCCTTTCGGCAGGTATCTTCTCGATGAGTATGCTCCCGATATACTTCTTTTTGAGGTCCAATGCAGGATTGTCACTAGCGGTAACGGTTGCTGTAATGTTCCTGAAGAATCGGAATTCCCCGAGTTCTTTTCCGTAGCGAGCAGCGTCAGCGATAGGTGAGACCGCCGGGGCGATGGGCGGATAAAAGCTGACTTCGCTCGTGTAGCCGTCTCGGGTATTCTTCAAGTGATCGGCTGCTCGAACTGTGCAGACGATTCCGGTCCATTCCTTAGAAAAATTAGAATTATTGGCCACGGTATAGTTCGTCACGTAACCGGCAAAGCGTCGAGTGAGATCTGCGGCTCTTTGATTGATCGAGCCGACATCAGTAGGGGCACCTAACTCGGACGTGCCTTTGGCATTGGCATAGCTGACGTGCACGTCCAAGGTCGTTTCCTTGAGGGTCCCGTTGAGATCGAGTTTGGATGTGATATCCACGAGAGCTGTAGCGAACCCTGCATTGATAACCCTCGTATAGGTTTCCTCCATAAGGGTTGAAAAGGTCTTGGCATCAGCGTCAGCAAAGTCAGGGATTCCGCACTGAGGCAAGACAATATCAAGGTCTTCATCCTCGTCCCCTAAATCAACTGTTCGTGCCGTGCTCGGACCCGCTTCTTCTTGGGTGATTGGAGTCATGTAGTCGTCAAGCTGTTTGAGGACATCGACATTGATCGAGCTGTCTCCGCTCTGAGAGAGCGATTTGTTACCCTTTTGCTTCTTTGACGAGCACGAACCTGCGATGAACACGCAGACCGACAGGGCTAACAAGCTCAAGGCAGAATTTCGAATAGCTAAGATAAGCTGATTCATAAGTTGGCCTCACTAGGGTGATAGAGTGAGTTAAGCAAGGCTTGAGCCAAGAGCTGCGGTTTTTAGCTCTATTTAAGATCCCGTAAAGACTTGCAAATGACGGAGCGAAAGCCTCACGAAAGAAGTGGCTCTCATACACTCGGATGTGATCTACAGCTTTTTCCCGCGCTGTTTCCGAGCCTTGAGGGTTTGTGGGCAGAAAAATGATGGTCTTTCACGGAAGGCATATCTCTATGCTCCTGAATTCTCCTCTCCCTTCACCATGAGACCCTTTGCATAGCCTCTAGCTCTCTTCACAAAGTTGGCCGAAACGGGCGCTGCATAGGTTTCATTAAAGAGATTGAGCGAATTCGGATGCCGCGTAAGAAACGTCATCCATTTGAGGTGGGCCGGAGACCTCACGAAGCGGTAGAGTTCTTTTGACGAGGACCAGTAGCTGACGAGAGTGAGGGATAGGGGACTACTGACGCCAGGTAAGATACTGATACAGCCGGATGCTCGTGCCGTAGCCCATATAAAATGAGCTATGTGCGTCCACATAAAGACAAAGCCTCTCAGATTGCGGCAGGACATGCCGACGATGAGAGTCAAGCGCTGCTGGCCCTCGAGGTGAGGACGTTCAATCTTGAGTCCTGGGTCATGCCTTGGGGCCTTTGTCGCATTAGAAGGCATACGTAAGCCGCCATGAAAATGATTCTGACTGACTGAGAAGGACTTTAGGACTCGTGGTTTCCGCGTGAGTCGTCTGATATTCGCCTGCTAGGGTCAACTCATCGCTGAGATTGATAGGCATGATAAGGCGAAGTAGAGAATCATCGTTATTCAATCCTTTCAAGTAGAAGAATTGAGGTTCAACTTTTGTTTGGCCAAAAGTGAGGCTAAGGTTAGCTGTTAAGCCCAACCAGCTGAGGTAGGAGAGAGACTTTTTTCGATCGACCCAGGCACCGGCTGTGTATACATCGGGAAGATCCTGCCAGTAATCATTGTGCCATTCAATACCGATACTCTGCTGATCCTCATTCGTCCAGGTAAAGCCGAGGATTCCCTGCTCGAGTCGCGAGCGCTCCACTTGCGGTGCAACGCTGGTGGCTGGAAAATTTTGATGGTCAGCAAGGTCTAAGCGCAAGAGCCAGCTGTAATCAGCATAGGAAAGGCTGAAACCGCTGGTCTCGACCATTTCCTCTTCAAGAGTGATGCTCTCATCCCCATCAAAAGCGAGGAACCGATAGCTCGGCTCGCGGGGATGATGCCTAAAGTAGTAGATGTTAGTATTGACCCCATTGCGTAGGGTTCCTAGCCGTCCACCATATTCGCCATCATGTTCAAGCTCGTAATGGCGACCATCTTTTACTCCGAACTCACCGACGCGCTCGGGCTGTCTGCTCTTGGTCGGCAAGGGCACAGCAATCCCCTCAATCTCCCAATTGGATTGCGCCCACTCTAAACGGACCATGGGACTTGCCATCTTCGCCTCGGGATCGTAAAACCCACGAATCGAATCGAGATTCCTTGGATTCACTACATCAAGAATGGGCAGCAGTAGATTTTCTCCCCATTGTACCTCTTGATACCCCAAGCTGAGTTTGAGATTGCCGAGTGACTTCTCAAAGTAGGCCAGGAGCCTCTCGATATTTCTTTCACCAGGTTCCTGGTAGGAGGTCTCGCGCTCAGCATCGAGAGCAAGGCGCAAAGAGAATCGGAACTTGGGCGCTTCAGCATCGTCGGCTAGAAGCCAAAGGTGATTCTGTTCGACAGCCAAGAGGGCGTGACTAAATTTGGACTCCTTACGATCATAAGCCT
>CANJJY010000075.1 GCA_947474445.1 Oligoflexaceae bacterium | reverse complement strand
TTAGCTCGCGATTGAACTGTTGCGTCGATACTTTCATCGTAATTTCGGCAAAGGTCTGATTCTCGATCCATAGATTATCGAAGCTGTCGAGGAGAGCATTGACCTCGGCTTGATCGTCGGCGCGCAGCGGCAAAGAACAGAGAGCTGCTATCAGCAAAGGTCCTAAAGCAGACACGGGCTTGATGAAATTCAAAACGCGGGAGATTTTCATAAGGATTCTCGTCCACACACGGTCTCAGGATTTTCTGATGCGATCTCCATCTAGTTTATCACGATCACCCGGGGCTGGGGACCGTCGCGCTTGACTGAGGCTATGTGAAACAACTTTGCGGGAGAGAGGCTTCGGGAACGAAATGTGAAAGGTGACGAGGTTAAAAAAAGGGATAGGAATTGAGGGGTCAGGCAACTCGGGCTAAGTAAGTCACTAGAAACTCGCCAATAGAGGTTGACTTCGCTTAGGGTTGTGTTTAAGTTGACGCGGTTACGCATCAGGAGAAACAAGGTGCTATTTGCTCGGACGATCATCGCTCTCTGTATCCTATTAGGCTTCCTGCCGGCTCTTCAAGCCGCCAATCAGGAGGCGATCGCCGAAAGTCTTCGACCCAAAAAGTTTATTTTGTCGGTCGGCATCGGCCAGTTCCAAAACGCCATGTGGCATCCCCTGCGCTTTGCCCGCAAAGACGCCTCTGATATCTATCAATACTTTAAAAGTCCCACCCAAGCTTTTGATGGCGGCTCTTTGTTAATCGATAGCGATCAACCGATGAGCACGGAAGCGATCATCAAGGCCTTCGATCGTCTGCAGCAGGATAACCGCAATGAAGAAGATACGGTAGTCGTCTACATATCCTCGCACGGTACCGTCGGTTACAAAGACGAGGGAAAAATAGGCCGCTACATCATAACGAGTGAAACCGATCCCCAGAACATGCGCGCCACCGCGCTCGACTACGATAAGCTGATGGACATGTTCCAAAGGTTGAAGTCGCGCAAGAAGGTTCTGATCCTCGCGTTCTGTCATTCAGGCGTCGGCAAATCGATCTTGACTCCCGAAATGAAACGAGCCCTCGCCCAGATGAAGTCGCCTTATTTCGAAGAACCGATTCAAGAACGGTCCGAAGGTTCGATTATCCTGACGGCCAGTGGCTGGCGCGAACCCGCCTTGGAAGACGAAAATCTTCAAAATGACGTTTACACCCATTTTTTGATCGAAGGTTTCAGTCAAGATAGGAACGGGGATGGAGCGGTGTCGATCACCGAAGCTCACGCTTATGCTTCGCAGGCGACCTTCACCTATACCAAAGGCCGTCAGCGTCCCTCAGCTATCATGGAACTTCTCGGATCGGACCCGGTCATCGTTTCGGGTACTTTGAAGAAAAAGACGGTTTCGGCCAGCCTTTTCTCGCTCATGGACCGCTTTTCCAAGCTGGTCGTTGCCATCGACGGCAAGGAATACGGGGCTGTGGAAAAAGGCATCAGTGTCCCGGAGGGCGATGTCCGCCTCACTGTGAGTGATCCTGATACCCATAAAATCGTTACGGATAGAGTCGTTAACTTTCAGTCCGGTCGCGAGTATTCGATCGCCAACTACCTCATGCCTCGGCTCCCCAACTCTCTGACGGTCGGCCTGCGCAGTCTACAGTTTCTCGATACCGATCTCGTCCAGGGTTATGCTCCTAAAAATGCTCAGGGTATCGATATTCGCTATACCTACGAGGAAGCATACTGGCTCCATGATGTAACAGTAGCGCTCACTCTCTACCCCGAGATTCAAGAAGAAATCGAAGTCAAAATTGACGAGAGAAATCTGCGAAGTTTCGCCCAAAAACGCACGATGTACGGCATGACCCTCGCCACAGGCCGCCGCTATGGGCTTGAGTCACTCTCGCGCGGTGATCGTAGTATCCGCACAGAAGCCCGTTGGTTAGCCGGTCTCAACGGCTTACTAATTGAAAGATCTCTGGAAGAACCCGCCTTTAATCAAAAGAATAAATCAACCCTCGCGCCTGGTTTGAGTTTTGGGGCTGGAATCGATACAATTTGGGCTTATCACCTGATGCGAATTGGTTCCGAAGTAAGGCTTGACCTCCTTCGGAATTTTACCGATGAACAGGGAAGCGTTCTCGTGGCCCCGACTCTGGCTCTTTATGCTGGAACGTTTTGGTAATCAAGGTCGTCAAACCAAGCAGGCAGTGCTGCCCTTTCCTTCCCAGGTTGAGGCAGCTCTGAGGGAATGAGGTCTCAGTGAGCGATAAAAAATTCACTCTCGAACCTGAGCATATGGAGCGTTTGCGAGCTCTGATGCGAGAAGAAGAGGCAACGTTCGATGCTAAGGCCCCGACCGACGCAGAACTCGATCAGATGGAGCGTTCGCTTCAGACTTCGCTCAAGAAATTAGCCAAAAATGCTCAGTCGGAATCATTTTCGCAGCAGAACGGGACGCAGGCGAGCGATGCGATGACGATGCATTGGCAGGGGATTGAAGCTAAGATCAACGCGTCTCGGTCTGCCGATGGTAAAGTCGTTTCCATTCAAAGCAAAAGTAAAAACCAAAGCATGAAATCGAGCCGTGCCTGGCTAGGCGCTCTGGCAGCCGCTGCCGTGGCCATGTTTGTTTTGCTGCCGCAGCTTCAAAAATCCAATGTCGAACAGGATCCGGCCTTCGTAACGAAAGGCAGCAGCGGAGCCTGGACGGCCGATTGCGAATGGCAAATACTCGATGCGCCGACTTTGGTTCCTGACGCCGATGGCTTGAGCTATCGGGGACCGGCGGGCACGACCTTTCAGGTCAGCCTCCTCTGTCATACAAGCGGCATGATCAATCTCCAGCTCAGCGGCGTCCAGAGTGAAGAGATCCGTAACCTCAATGTGACGGCAGATGTCCCAACACCGCTTTTACGCAATGGCAAGATTGCAAGTTATACCATCCCATCTGACTCAGAGCTGGTGTTGAGCGGCATCCTCACCGCAGGCAGCCTCGCCGGTAACGTTATTATCCCCCAGACCGAATCCGAGGCACGGAACTTGAAAGAAGTGAGTACTCTTTGGTTTGATCGTCTCATTGTGAAGGGGACAGCACCTTGAGCTCTCAAGTGAAATCAAGCGGCGGGGGCGACGGCTCCACTATGGATTTTCAGACGCTTTATCGGCGCCATTTTCAAGCTGTACGGGCGGTCGTTTCTCGCTTTAAGTTTCAAGATGCTGCCGCTGACGACTTGATCCAAGATATCTTTGTCCAAGCCTGGCAGAACATGGGCAGCCTCAAAGAGCAGGCTGCCTTCAGCGGCTGGCTCATGACCATCGCGCGCAACCGCTGCCTCAATGAAATCCGTAAAACCAAGCGTCATGTGTCCGTCTCGGGTACCGATGCGAGTTCTGATGATGAGAGCGGCGAGCGCGATGTGATCCTGGTGGCTGAAGATGATTTTGCATCGCTCAATTTCGAACATTCACTCGTGCTCTTGCGCCAGCTGATTGAAATGCATGAAGGAGAGCCGCGAGCCACCGTCGCTCGCCTCTTCTATCTAGAAGAAAAGCCCATCAAGGAAATATCCGAAGCTCTGGACATGAATTCCAATACGGTACTTTCGCATCTGCGGCGTTTCCGTTTGATCGTTAGTCAAGCCATGTTGCGCTTGGTCGAAGAGAAGGGCATTGAGATCAGCTAAGACTCGCTAAGATAGTAGAAGATTACTTTTGCTCTTCTGCAATATTTCCTCCCCTTGGCTCCTCCTTAAGGCAAGGAGACCCGTCGAGTCTCTGACGCGTGGACCAAGCTCTGGCGAGGAAAATAGAATGAAAACAGGACAATATACAGTAAAGACAGAAGATATGCCGCGCCTGAAAGAACTCATGTGCGCCGCGGCTGCAGAGGTCGATGCCTGTTCCGAGGAAGATTTGGCGGACTTGGAAGCCTCCATGGCACGGACAGTTCAATCTCTTCTGTCTCACAAGCAGGTTTACGCTCCCGTCTTTAAGCTCAAGCCCAAAGCTTCGCGCGGCAGTTTCTATGCAGGTGGCTTAGCCTTTTTGGCTGCTGCTCTTTGCTTTTTTATGGTGAGGCCCGCGCCGGTGTCAGTAGAGAATAATTGGCAGACTAAGGGCGTCAGTGCAGCTGGAATGCAGTGTGACCTGCGCTGGGTTCAAGCGGATCGCTCCACTCCCGAAGTGAATGACACGGGGCTGGCGATTCAAGGAGCCGTAGGAACTCATGTCGAAGTCACCTGTCCCCAGGCGGTCTTTGCTCATGTCGCTCTCTATCAAGGTGATCGTTGGATACTCGTCGCGAAGAATCAAAAACTAGAAGAAGGCCGCGGCTGGCTGGTCGATAGCACCACGGATCAAGCGCTTAACCTCAGCGTTTATGCCCATCAGAAAATCGCTATTATCGGGACGATGCAACCTCTCAGCGAAAGCAGCCTCACCGGCGATGCGGAGGCCCCCCTGGTGACAGCCGCATTCTCCCCCGCCTGGTATCGAACGATCGAGATTCAGACGATCGAGCAAAAGTAACAAGAGATAGCATCAACGATTGAAGTTCTGTTCGACCTTCCTTGGCTTCCCTTGCCAAGGTTTGTATTCCCAGACTTCGGTCACGGGATAAAGGCAAAAGAGACTGCCGATGGCGCACAGGGGAACAGCGAGATGCCACCAGTCGAGTCCTTGTTCGAGTCCTTCTATGATCATGATGGCAAACCCTATCGTCGTGCCGGCGACCAGCATCATCAAAGAGATCTGGCGTGAACGATAGATAATAAGCTTGGTATCGTGTTCAGACTTCCTCACTTTGCATCTCCCTTTGAGTTTCTTCCGCGGCTTTTTTCGATTGAGCTTTGGCGACGACGACTAGCGCATCGTTGGTGTGGAACCATCGATAAGCAGCAGCGGAACCGAGCAGGGATATAAAAGCTAGGTGTAAGCCCATGGCAGCCATACCTTTTTCTACGCCTGGAACCGCAAAAAAGAGAACGGTGCCAGCGGCGATGATATAGACGATATAGAGGAGGCCACAGATCTGATCGCGCCGGTCGATGCCGTGCAGAGGTAACCAGAAAATCACCAGCATAAGAATGCAACTCAGAGGATAAAGCCAGTCGCGACTGTCCAATCCGGTAAAGATTACCGTAAGATCCTGCTGTACAAAGGCCCACCAATCGATCATAGAAGTCCCCTTCCTAGACCCTTATCGGCTGATGAGGGAGAGTCTCGAGTGCAAATTTTTCCCAGCGAATAAACTCCCTTGTCGCCGATAGACGGACAGATGGAAAAGCCGGAATTGGCGAGGAGGCACGTAATGCTGCGTTTGAGTTTCATACTCGTCTTGGGACTTCTGACAACCCGCTTGCATGCGGTCGATGTCGAAGATCATCTCGCAGCGAGCTTAGGCGATGAAGTGGCTAGTCTTCGCTTTTACGGGCAGCAGAGTGATCAAGGGAGTGTGGCGCAAGGTCAGGAGATCGTCTTTCAATTTCCCTATAGCGTCGAAGGACAGGGCTCGGTCAAAATTCTAGGCGTGCATCAGGAGTGCGGGTGCTTGACTCAATCGATTCAAGCCGGTCAGGTTCTCCGTGCTGGCGAAAAAGGGATTTTGACCATACGGGCCGATACCAGTCACTTTACCGGTCGCTTCGATAAGAGGGTGACTCTGCTCACCAACGAAGATGATGTGAAACCATTAAGTTTTCGTCTCAAAGCAGAGATCGAAGGAACGCTCAGCATCAAACCGCCGCTGGTCGAACTCAATTTTGCTGAAGGCAAAATCCCCAAAACAGCGACGGTCATCCTGCAAAAGACGTCTAAGCAAAGATTGCATATTGAGAAAGTTACCTACAATGAGGATACTTTTGATGTCGCCTATGCTCCCATTCAGGACGCGTGGGAATTGAAGATCACGTGGAAAGGCGAGGCACCGAAGTCGCCGCGCTTTGAAACGATAGAAGTGACGACCGACAGCAGCGTAAAACGCATCAAAATTCCTGTCGTCGGCAGTTCTGATCAAACTTCACCTTGAAAGGTTTAGCATGATGTACGATCAGCTCTATACCATCTCGCTCGGCTTTTTCGCTGTGAGTATCGGCCTCTATGCTCTGACGGCATTTCACTTGTCGCAAGACATCCAGGCCGGGCGTATCGCCACCCGCCTGGAAGATCCTTCTACGCTTAAAAAATAAAATTGCTGTTTACTGGAACATAGCAGAGGGTGCCGTGAGGCGGCCGATGAGGGCAGTCTTATTCGCGTCTTCGATGACGACCGAGACGGTTTCTCCGAGCAAATTGCGATCGCTCGCAACCTTGACCAGACGGAACTGTTCGGTGCGGCCGTAGAAAGTGCCCGGCTCTTTTCGGCTCTCGTAATGACAGAGGATCTGCCGCGTTCGGCCGATTTCAGCTCTATTTTGCTTGAGAGTAATACTGTCCTGCAGGGCATTGAGTGCCGCGAGCCTTTCGGTCTTGGCAGCTTCTTCGACTTGCTCACGAAAGCGCATCGCTGCCGTGCCTTTGCGCGGCGAATACTTGAAAGCATAGATAAACGAGTAGCGAACCTTGGCGACGAGCGCGAGGGTGTCGGCGAATTGTTCGTCCGTCTCACCAGGAAATCCGACGATCAGATCGGTCGACAGAGCCATCTCTGGGTCGATCGCGCGGAGCCAATCGATCCTTTCAAGATAGCTGGCGACCGTTACCTTGCGCTTCATGCGCTCGAGGACTTCATCATTGCCGGCCTGCACGGGCAGGTGAATATAACGGCCCAGTTTAGGATAGCGAGCGAATAGCTCGGCTAAAGGCCGGGTGAAATCGTGGGGATTAGAGGTGGTAAAACGCAAACGTTCAAGGCCGGGAAGCTGGACGACGCTCTCGAGGAGCGAGACAAAAGGCGCTGAACCGTTGTCGCCCGTCATGATCTCTTTCTCAGGCGGTGAAAGGAGGTCCTGGCCGTAGCTATTGACGTTTTGTCCCAGCAGAGTGATCTCTTTGCAGCCATCGGCTATTAGCGTCTGAGCTTCTCGCACGATGTCCGATGCGGTCCGCGATACTTCGCGTCCACGCGTGAAGGGCACGACGCAGAAGGTGCAAAAGTTATCGCAGCCTTGAGCGATGTTCACGTAACGTGTGATTTCTGTTTTGCCGCTAACCGTCGGTTTCACGGTATCAAGCGCGCTTTCCATCGGCGGATGATAGTGTGCGCCGGCAACACTGGCGACGGCTTCATCATCGCCGCGACCTTTGAGAAAACCGAGAGCACTCACCGCGCGACCCGATGCGGCATGCGCATCGATCAGTTGCGGGAGTTCAGCGATTTTGCCCGGACCGAGGAGAATATCGATGTTGTCCGCTTTTTTTAAGAGCTTTTCGCCCTCAGCTTGCGCGACGCAGCCGGTGACGGCGATCTTCATGCCGGGATTTTTCTCCGCCATTTGACGCAGCCGACCCAGCCGACTCAGGACCTTATGAGTTGCTTTTTCTCTGATATGGCAGGTGTTGAGGAGGACGAGATCAGCATCTTCTGCTGAAGTGGTAGTAACGTAGTCGCGCGCTTGCAGAAGGCTGAGCATCTGCTCGCTGTCGGCGACATTCATCTGACAGCCCCAGGTCTCGATAAAGACTTTTTTGGAAGCTGTGGCCTCTGTTTTTACACTCTTGTCTTCAACAACTTCGGAACGCGGTTCCATCGTAAGGACCCTCTGCAAGCGGACTAACTACCAATTATTTGCGATTTTTCTTGCGGGCTTTCTTCGCGTCTTTCCGCAATTTCTTTTGCTTATCCCGATCCATGGGCGGTTTTTTCAGGCCGCCTGCTCCAAAATCCGCTCCGCCTCCCAACATAGAAGCGAGATCACCCATACCTCCCATGCCGCCCATACCGCCCGGCATGCCGCCAGGGCCAGACATCTGGCTGGCAGCTTTGCGCATGCTGTTGAGCTGGTTGAGAGTGCCCATACCCGGAATCTTGCCGAGCATGCCGCCCATGTTCTTGCCGAAGGCGCCCATCATTTTGCGCATGGCGGAGAACCGTTTATGGAGCTCCTGCACTTCTTTCACAGGACGACCCGAACCGCGGGCGATACGCGTCATGCGGCTGCCGTCGAGATTATCGAGACCGATGCGCTCGCGTTTGGTCATCGAGTCGATCATGGCCTTGACCTTGGTCAATTCCTTGTCGTCAATGTTCGCACCCTTAGGAATCATGTCCTGCATGGGGAGCTTGGCGATGAGGTCCTTGAGCGAACCCATCTTCTGGATCATTTCTATTTGTTTATAAAAGTCGATATAACTGAACTGGCCCTGCAGAAGCTTGAGAGCCTGCTCTTCTTGATCGTCTTCGGAAACTTTTTGGAAGTCTTGCATGAGGCCGACGATATCGCCGAGGCCGAGGATGCGGCTGGCGAGACCTTCGGGTCTGAATTCTTCGAGGCGATCGAGATCCTCGCCCATTCCGAGGAATTTGATAGGTTTGCCCGTGACTTCTTTGATGCTCAAGGCAGCACCACCGCGCGCATCACCGTCGAGTTTGGTGATCACGATGCCTGAGAGATTCAAGGTTTCATCGAAGGATTTGGCTGTCGTCACTGCATCCTGACCCATCATAGAGTCACAGACGAGGAGGACGTTATCGGGCTTGGTCGCTTTTTGAATATCGACCAGCTCTTGCATCAAAGCTGCATCGATCGTCAGGCGACCGGCGGTGTCGAATAGGATGACGTCACAGTTGAGTTCGAAGGCCTTCTTGATCGCTTCCTGGCAGATCTGAACGGGCTTTGCCCCTTCGATGTGAAAGACTGGAGCGCCGATGCGTTCTCCCAATACTTTCAGCTGCTGCACGGCGGCAGGACGATAGATATCGGCCGCGACGAGCAAGGGACGTTTTTTGAGTTTGGTCTGCAAATAACGCGCGATCTTACCCGTCGTCGTCGTTTTTCCGCTACCCTGTAGACCGACCATCATGATCATGGTCGGACGGTTGGTCGCAAAAGTCAGTTCGGCGTCGACCGGACCCATCAGGGCTTCGAGCTCTTCCTGACAGATCGAAACGAAGTGATCGGCCGGGGTCACCTGCATGCGTTCAGCGCCTTTGCCGGCTTTCAGCTGAACTTCTTGACCCAAAGCCTTTTCTTGCACGCGTTGCAAAAAAGTCCGCGTGACTCCATATTCAACATCCGCATCGAGTAGACTCTTGCGAATGGTCTCGATCGCTTCTTTGACGTTTGATTCGCTGAGAGTCGCCTTGCCTCTCAGTTTCAGTTTGGCTTCGCGAAAGCCTTCGCTGAGTACATCAAGCATGGATACTTCCTTCCAAAATTCTAGGGAAAGTCAGGCGGGCTGGGCCGAGACCTAAGCAATCTAAGCCTATAGCCTATTTTCTCTAGCCTCGTCAAAAGGGAAAATCCCCAAAGACGGCCATTTAGACTTTCTTGGAGCTGGCCCTTTGGCCCGTGATGAAGCTCCGATGATCACATGCCGTTGGGAAAGGTCTTGTGATCGATGACGCCACTTTTGCGTACTTGGCCGAGAGCTTCAGCATATTGCTTGAGCACTTCTAGGCAATAGTTGAGGCGTAAGCGGATATAGCGGTCGTCTTCGCTGCGTGGTTCGCCTTCGTTGAGAACCTGTTCCACGTCGCGCACGATCAGATGCTCAGGAATATAACAGAGTCTATTGTTCTTGTAGGAGGACATCCGCAGCTCAGCGATGGGATAGGCTCCATTGCGGGTCGAGCTCACGCTGACAATAAGGCCTGGTTTGTGGCCGACTTCGTGAGCCGAGCAGAGGAGAAAGAAGTTCTTCAAGGCAGCGGGGACCATGCCACCCCATTCGGGAGCCACGAAAATAAAGGCGTCTGAGCTTTGCAGCTCCTGCTTGATAGGGGCCCATTTTTCCTGCCAAAGCGGAGTGCCCGACCAGACTCCTTCGTCCCAAAGGGGAAGAGGATTATTGGCCAAACTGCAGAGATAGGTTGTATGGCCTGCAAGCTGAGATTCGATAAAACGAGCGACTTTTATGCTTTGTGACTGGCTGCGGGCGCTGCCGCTGACGATGGAAATCTTCAACTGGGGTCTCCTTCTCGTGTCTCAGAAGGCTGTAATATAAGCGGGTGGTGAGGCACGTGGCAAGGGGGCCATAACTGGAGGGGTCGGTTCGAGCTGAAGCGGCCTGGCGGTTACCTCAGCGCCTCGAATTCTGAACTTCGAAACGATCGGGCGCGAGAATCTTTTGAGTCAGGTTCTACCAGTTTTTGATGACGAGGGTCGGGCGCGCACTTTTCCAGGCGAGATGGCCTGTTGATAAAGGTGTGATCTCTTGCGCTGAAATCAATTCTTCGGGGAAAGGACCGGTGAATTGCGAGATGCTGTAGCGATAATCGCCCGTCGGCAGTCTCAGCTTCTTGGATTGGCCATTGGAGATCTGAAACTCCATTTCGCTCGCCATGCTTGAACGAACGTAGACGTCAGCCTCTCGCTTTGCACGGGCGAGGGCTGGCGAAGGGTCGCAAAAGCTGCGATCGGAATGCTGGATCTGCGCTAAATCGATCGCCACCAACTGACTTTCAGCCTGGTCGGAAAACATAGGATGCCACACACAACTCGTGATCTGCGGTGGAATTTCGCTCATCACCAAGGGCCGGTCGATCGGCTGGAGGGTGATCGTATATTCTTTGGCTGTATTCAAGTCTCTCGGGACTGCTAAGGAAAAAAGCCCGACAAGACTGGCATCCTCAATGCGTCGCGACAGAGTTTGCAGTTCTTTCACCGCTTGATGGAGGCCAAGCAACAAGACTTGCGAATCGGCAGTCTTGCCCTGGCACACTTTGTCTTGCCAAAGCTTCGAGCGGAAGCTCAGAGGCAATTCATTCGGCAAGGAGTAGCGAATGATGCGGCACGCTTTTTTAACTTCGGGCGATGCCTCGCCCGATCGCATCGCTTCGAGCATCTGGGTAGCGAGCGTCAAGCGCCGGATGAGTAGATAGGGCTGATGATTCCATTTGGTGGTCATGTTGCGCTTGAGGGCTTCTAGCTGAGTCAGAAGCTCGGCGGGAGTGGCTACGCTCAAATCGCAAGAGAGGCCGCTTTCTGTACCATCGACCAATTTGAACTGACAATCGGGGGCGACGGTCCGCAAGGTCTGAAAGAAGGCTTCGGTATCCTCCCCCTTCTCGATGAAGGTCACCTTGTCGTCGACTTTGGATTCTTCGCAGAGATTGCGGTTGCGCAGCTGAACGGGGATAGGTCCCATTTTAAGGGTATAGCCTTGCTGCTGCGCCTTGACCGTGACCTGATCGATCCCAGGGTTGGGCCCACTGCCGTAGTCAATATCGAAGTGATGCAGGCCGAGCATGCTGGAAAAGCCGATTGTCCACTGCTGAGGAAAGCCAGCGACGCACGAAGCGCGATCGAAATCGCCGATATAGAAAGTCCGCTTTTCAACATTTTGCAGGTAGACCTTGACGCTTGAGGCGTAGACGCGTCGCGGCTCAGGCGGGACGGCCGTCGGCGCACTATTATCCCACAGATTCTGACAACCCCAAATGCTCAGAGCGCCAAGGCCCAAAGCTCCGGCAAAGACGAGAGGCTTCAGGCGTTTGTCAGAAGACCGAGATTTTTTGAACGGCAAGGTCGACTGTCTCATTGAAACCACCCAAGGAAGGATTTGATGATTCTACGGACCAGGACAAGGGTTGGCAAAGCTGCAAAACCTTGCGTGATACGACGTATCCCTCCTCGTTTTCCGTGATGAGATGGATATCTTTGGGACCAAACTTGCGGCTGGTCTGATTCTTCGCCCATAGGTACAGCGAAGGTTGCGTGACAAATTCACGGCTCAATTGAACCGTCTCAAAACTGGCTTCGCCTGTCAGAGGAAAACCATCATGGGCAAACTTCTCGAGACCCTCGATCATGTCGAAGGAACCGTAATCTACCCCATCAATCTCTACATATGTGGTCAATACGGGCGTTTTCAGGCCGGCCTTGATGCTTTGACCAAGCACCAGGACCAAACTCAGAAGACCCATATAGATAGCGTTTTTTTTCATGAGCCTCAGGACGCGTCTCATGCGACTCCCAATTTACCAAGCTTCTGTTGGTCGTTTTCTTCAAGTGTAGCATAGCAAGCAAGCTTTTCATACCTATGTGGCGCCGTCTTCCGGAAAGAAAAACTACCGTCACACCTGCTCCCGAACTCCTGGGGGATAGCTTGAGCGGAGGATTCTCAGCCTAAGAAAGGAGATTAGAGCTGCCGCGCAATCGCGTCAATCTCTACGGATGCTCCACGAGGAAGCTTTGCCACTTGGATTGTCGCTCGGGCCGGATAGGGTTTGCTCAGGTAACTTGCATATACATCATTTACTTTGGCGAAGTTTTCAAGATTCTGCAAATAAATTGTCGTCCGTAAAATTCCGTGGAGGTCGCTCCCGGCTGCCTGCAAAACCGCTTTGAGGTTTTTCATGACCTGATGGGTCTCGGCTTCGATGCTTTCGGTGACCAGGTTGCCCGTTGCGGGGTCGAGGGGAATTTGTCCGGAGCAGTAGACGAGGCCACCATGGGCGATCGCTTGGGAGTAGGGTCCAATGGCGGAGGGCGCCAGTGCGGTGGAGATCTCGTGTTGTTGCATCTTGACACTCCTCGGAGCAAAACTTTGATCAGGCAGGGGTTTTCCAAATAAGGAGATAGCAAGGCAGGAGCAGCGAAACAAGCAAAGCTTTATCAAAGATTGTTTCGCTTCAAGAATAAGCGAGGGATATGCGAAGAGAGCCCTACGGTTGAATCTGCTCGTCGTAAATCTGCTGCAAATCCTGCAACACGTTACTCGGCACGTCGCGCGATTGGGCCACGCGCTGGATGAGAACGGCTGCTTCAGCTTCTTTATTCAGGGCGAGATAAGCCTGCGCTGCGTGCGCGTAGAGTTTCCAGTGTACGGATTTCTTTTCGATGTGTTCCATCTGCCAGACGAGTTGAGGAATCTTCTCGAACTGCTGGGCGAGGCCCAAGGCAGCGGTGTATTCGATCAGAAAATCATCGTCGCGCGCGCCGGCGTTGAAAGCATCGCCAAGGTACTGCGCCTTGAGCAGACGGTCGTTCGGGTCGATGAGGTCTGCAGCGAGAGATAGACCGGCATAGGAATGAAGGCGGTCGGCCTTGGCCTGCAGCTTCTGGCCAGCCTCTTCGCGGTTTTCGTGCAGATAGATCGAAGCGAGAATCTCCCAAAGCCTAAACTGATTCACGTCGATCTGTAGACCGCGTTCGATCCAATGCTGCGCTTCCTCATCGCGGTTGAGCGAAAAGTAAATCGCCGCCAAGTTCACATAAGGAGCGCTTTCCGCCGGGACGAGGGCCTGAGCCTGCGTCAGCAGCAAAAGCGCCTCATCGAGCTCACTTTCCATCATGAGAGCCGAACCGAGAG
This sequence comes from Oligoflexaceae bacterium, assembly GCA_947474445.1. GTDB lineage: Bacteria > Bdellovibrionota_B > Oligoflexia > Oligoflexales > Oligoflexaceae > Oligoflexus. Next base: position 218 of record CANJJY010000075.1, on the reverse strand, counting down.
CCAGGCAGGCCCTGAATTCACCGTCGATAGCGAACTGGGGAGACAGGTCAGCTAGTTCGACAGCAGCCGAAGACAGGCCCATGGCCGTCAGTTCTTCGAGCAAATCAACAAATTCACCCTGATCCTGTGGCGCCTGCTGCGCAAAGACTTGGCTGAGAAAACTACGGAATGCAGCCGATTGTTCGTCGGTCGGAGCTGGAGCGTGATCGCCGCGGTAT
>CANJJY010000074.1 GCA_947474445.1 Oligoflexaceae bacterium | reverse complement strand
TGCCGACCCTTATCTTCATCGTTTTCATCGCCTGCAAGACCTCAAACGCTAATAAATTAGCGGATTCGAGCGGGATGATCCCAGCTCAGGCCCTTGACGTCAACGATGTATCGATTCTTTTTCCTTTGCCTCGGGAAAAAGACGAGATCTCCAAACTCATACCCATCAATTTTCAAAACAGTGCGGGAGTCAGTCCGATGACTCCTGAACTCTTCAAAGACATTCTCGACCATCACAAGTATAAGGTTTCTGTCGATGGTAAGAGTCTATCTGTGAACAGCGGATCCCTCTTTGAAGGCGAACGTCGCGGCAAGCCGGGCAAAATATTTGGGCCCTACAATCTGATCGAAGACTGGAAAATCGTCGCGATGCGCTACGATGCTTGCGCGCCGACCGTAGAGCATAACCTCCGGCTCAAGCCGCCCACTGAAGTCAGAAAGGTTTTCGATGACAAGGCTTGTCATCCCCAGATGCGCCTCACCGCGCAGCCTATCCTCGATGCCTCCCGCGAGGAAACCGAATTTTCGGGTAAGGTCGTGGCGGGAGATTACGCCATCCACATGCTGTTTTTCCTCAGCCCGGAGCAAAGCCGTGAACTCTACGGGGAGCTCGTTCAATTCAAGATGGGCTGCGGTGATCTCACGTCGTCGGTGCCTCTCAACGTTCACCCTTGTTTAAAAGCAGAAATCAATCAAGGCGTCTTTGCTGGAAACAAGTTTCAGATCGTCAGTAGCCTCATCAAGAAATACGCGCAGAACTATCTTGGAACGGCCATGCTCGCGACGGCGGTCGGGACGGATCCTTGGTCCTTCATGAACGGCAAGATCACGAACGGAAAATTCGAGCACGTACAAATCGATGCAGTTAAGGAAGACGATCCAGCCAAACTCAAGCGAAACAGTCAGGGTGCTCTCCTCGAACCCTTTCTGAACGGCTACTTTCAGCAGCTCAGCTTTGTCGAAGTGCCTCATAACTGCGGTGGAAATCCCGATTGTATCGAGGCGATTTCCAAACCCACACGCGTGACACCCATCGCAAAATCCAACAAGATCAACGCCGAATTGAGCCTCGAAGCCGGCACCAGTGGATTCGATGCCGAGCCCGAGGTGATCAAAAAGATCGCTGAGATTGAAAACCCACTGCGCAACGACTTTTTTTCGACTGATTGCGTGTCCTGTCACGTAGCGTCAGCGCGGCTTGATGGTCCGGCCCGGACTTGGAAGGAAGATACTCTGAGCTATCGGGTCGATGATTGGGATACGGGCGATTACGGTTGGAGCCAGACCAATATCTTTTCGGACCAAGATGATATACGCAAGTTGGTGAGGGCGGAGCCCGCTCAGTTTCACTTGGAAAATGGTTACACCAACGTCAACGATCTCTATGTCACGCCGCGTAATATCAACTCGATGCGCCCCTATGCTTTGGTCCACTTTGGATATTTCGGTGCTAAGCCCAGCGTCAGTGCGCGGACCGCCAACGAATCAGCCCTGGTCGCGAAAATGGCCAATACCTTCTACGGACAAGGCATTCAGCCGCGAGCGGTGTGTGCTACCGAAGCGCTGCGTCAGTGCTTGCAGGGAATGAATTTCTATCGACGCGAAGCACCAAGTACCTTTCCTCTATCCGCTTGCATGCAAAAGGTTTGTCCTGTTCGCGCAAAGGAGCTCCAAAGCTATTTTGGACCCGATGCTTACCTCCGCTATCGCGCGACACGCGATCTCAAGGTTTTAGATTTCTCGAGTCAGAAGCCGACAAAGTCCGTGTTAGCCAAGGGTACAGAGATCTTCGGACGCTTTCTCAAGCCGGATGATTCGAACGTTTGGCAGTTTGATTCACCGGAATTCATACCCGTCAAAGGCCCCACGAAGTCACTTTATTTTTATGGGGAGAATGCTGTTCCCATGATTCCTAAAGGTGAGCATTGGAACGACTACTTCGAGCCTATCAAGGACTGAGGATAAGTTTGGGAAGGAGTCGACACCGCGCAAGGCGCGGCGACTCTCAGCCCGAGAACGACAATTCGGAAACTAAAGCATAAAGCCGGTGCAAAAAATCATAGCACCCCGCCCCGCTCTATACTAACAGCATGATCTCAAGCGTCCGACCCTCGGTCCAGACGCTGGCCTGATTTATTTGACGGGGTATAAAGCTATGAAGCCAATCGCGATTTTCTACGAGCATCAAGAATGGTTTAAACCACTTTTCGCCGAGCTCGACCGCCGTTCCCTTCCCTACGTCAAAATCAAAGCTGACCAGTATGCCTTTCCGCTCGCTGCTAAGGAGCTCCCTTATTCCTTAGTCGTGAATCGCGCCAGCCCCTCGGCCTATCTCCGCGGTGCGGGCCAAACTACTTTTTTTACCCTCGATTGGGTCAAACAAGCCGAGCGCTTGGGCGTTCCTGTCGTCAATGGCAGCCATGCGTACGGCTATGAAATATCGAAAATCCGCCAGCTGCAGTTGCTCGAAGACCTTCAATTGCCTTACCCCAAGAGCTGGGCTGTCAACGACCCTCGCGCTGTATTAGAGGCGGCGGCGACCCTCTCTTTTCCCATACTCGTTAAGGCCAACGTCGGCGGGAGCGGAGCAGGGATCGAACGTTTCGATCGTCTCGAAGACCTGAAGGAAGCGGTCTCGGCTGGTAAGATTTCGATGGGCATCGACGGCTCGGCATTGGTGCAAGAATACAAAGCACCCTCTGGCGGGCACATCGTTCGGATCGAAGTGCTCAACGGTGAATATCTCTATGCGATCAAAGTCTTTCCGCCCAAGGGCAGTTTTGATCTCTGCCCCGCTGATGCTTGCGAAACGGCCGAAGGATTAGAATTGGTCCGCGGCGCTTGCGCCGTCGATGCTCCCAAACGCGGTCTCCGCGTGGAACGTGCCGATCCTCCGCGCGAACTCATCGAAGCAGCTCTTAAAATCGCTGAAGCCGCTCATCTCGATGTCGGTGGAATCGAATATCTCATCGCCGAAGACGATCAAAAGCCCTACATCTACGATATCAACGCGCTCTCCAACTTCGTAGCCGATGCGCCTCAAGTCGTGGGTTTTGATCCCTTTGTCAGATTAGTTGATTATCTGGTCTTTCGTCTGAGGCAATCGTCTCTTTAAGCCAAAATCTTACCGAGCAGTCGCTGCTGCTCGACAAAACCCTTGAGCTTCACGCGACTGAAGCTGCCCGGTGCGACGTCGCCGCGGGCACAGACGTGTAGATAGTTACTGGTGTGGCCGAGGTTTCGTCCCTGCTCATCCTTGTCGTTCTCCCACAGCACATCGACTTCTTCGCCCACAAAATTCTTGAGATAAGACATCTTGAGGACTTCCGAGAGCTCCCGCAACTGCGTCGCCCGCTCTTTGACGACAGCCGCTGCGATATGGTCAGGCATCTTCGCAGCCGCCGTATTCGGACGCTTGGAATAAGGAAAGACGTGGAGATAATGCAGATCGTTCGCGCGAATGAAAGCGATGGTCGCCGCAAACTCCTCGTCCGATTCACTCGGAAAACCGGGTATTACATCGGCACCGAAGTTGGCGCGTGGAAAGTAACTGCGCGCCATCGCCACATTATCCGCATACTGCTTGGTATCATAGGTACGCCGCATCAGTTTTAAGATGCGATCGTGACCCGCCTGCAAGGGCAGATGGAAATGATCACAGAAGAGTTCGGGGCGCTGACTGAGAACCTTCAGTAGGTCTTCCGTCAACTCCCGTGGCTCGAGCGAGGAGATGCGGATCCGCACCATATCTGGCCAGCTCAGCAAGGTGCGGAGCAGGGATACAAAGCCCTGGCTTTCACCCAGGTCATCACCATAGTCACCGATATGAATCCCTGTGAACACGATTTCGCGCGTCCCGAGCGTGATCAAGCGCCGCACTTCCTGCAAAACTTCGGCAGGCGCCACGCTGCGTGAGGCGCCGCGCGCATAGGGAATCAGACAATAGCTACAAAAACCATTGCAGCCGTCTTGAATCTTAAGAAAAGCTCGCGTTTGCGATGAATCGGCTTCGAGCATCGTGAGCGATGATTTGAAGTGACCCTGCCGATTACCGCTGACGGCCTTCAGATGCTCCGGTAGTTTGGTCGCTGAGCTGTGAAGAGGATCTTGAAGGCGGCGACCGGCAAATTCATGACTCGCTTGCACCATCAAATCTTTGGATTGGTTTGGAAACACGAGATCGACTTCATCCATCTCGACCAGGCGCTGCGAATCAGTCTGGGCATAACAACCCGTGGCGACAACCACCGTCTGGGGGTTTTCGCGGCGAAAGCGACGGAGCAGGTAGCGTGCCTCTTTGTCAGCATTTTCGGTGACGCTGCAGGTATTCAGCACCGAGATGGTCGCGTGCTCTGGACTTTCGACGAGCTCGTAACCGAGCGCACGGAATTGGTTTTCTATCGCATGGGTATCATAGGTGTTGACCTTACAGCCCAAGGTCTTAACGTAAACAGTCGACATGATAGAAGTCCCCTCAGAGCCCGTCGCTTCGGTGATGAGAGAGAAGATTTACGGAAATCTGAACGTTAAGGCAAGATAAGTCTTTTGCAAGAAATATCGATGATTTATATCACAAAGGCCGCGAGCTTCTGCTGACGAGTCTAGATGGACTGGGATACAATACCCCATCGTCGTCAGAGAATTGCTGATGAAGCTCTCATCGAGCGGTTCACAGCTTCGGCTTGCCAAGAGGGTGCTATGCTGGCCAACTATGGATTCTTCCTTTTGTACCTGTGCTTTATCTGCTGTTTCTACGGCTTTTTGGCGGCTATTGGGGCTGCTGTCTGGCGTCACCGCCGGCTCTACCTCTCTTCGAAGCTCGCTGTCACCAGCAGCTGCGTGTTTGTTGTGATCGCCGCGGGCATCATGATTTACAGCTTCTATCAAAGGGATTACTCGATCGCCTACATTGCGAAAAACTCGAGTAACGATCTACCTTCTCTCTTCACCCTCACCGCCTTCTGGTCTTCGCTCGAGGGTTCCCACATGCTGTGGACGACCCTGCTGGCTATCGTCGCGACGATAGCCGTGTGGACGCATTCAAAAGACAACGAACACGTCATTCCTTACGTGCTAGCGGCACTCCAAGCTGTATTGGCATGGATGTTCTACCTTGCCATTTCGCATTCCGACCCTTTTGTCGCTAGCTTGCCTGCCCCGCCCGACGGTCGCGGGATGAACGAGCTCCTCCAAAACGGTTATATGGCGATTCACCCACCTCTCCTGTTTATCGGTTACACCTGTCTCGCGGTTCCCTTTGCCTACAGCATTGCCGCTCTGCTCTATGGCGATATCACGGAAGGTTGGTTGAAAGCCGTTCGTCGTTGGACCCTCGTTGCTTTTGTATTTTTGACGGCGGCGATCACTTTGGGTGGACGTTGGGCTTACGTTGAATTGGGTTGGGCCGGCTACTGGGCTTGGGATCCGGTCGAAAACTCGAGCTTCATGCCTTGGCTGATGTGTACCGCCTTGCTTCACTCACTTCTGGTTCAGGACAAACTGGGTCACCTCAAGAGGTTGAGTATTATTCTCGGCATTGCCGGCTTCTTTATGACCTTCGTCGGTACTTTCCTCACGCGTTCGGGCGTCGTTTCTTCGGTGCATTCATTTGCTGAATCGCCGATCGGCCCGAACTATCTCGCCTATCTCGCGGGACTCATGCTGATCTCGGTCTCGATCTTCGCCTTCCGCGCGCCTTCGATTCTCCCAGCTGACACCGAGAAAGTTTGGGGTGTATCGAAGGAATCGGCCTTGGTCATGACCCAATTCCTGCTGCTCTCCTTTGCGGCGATCATTTTCATCGGAACTATGTTTCCTATCGTGACTGAGGCTTTGACCAAGCAGAGGATCACGGTGCAGGCGCCCTACTTCAATCTCTTTGCTCCCTGGATAGGGCTCGGTTTCATCGTCTCGATCACGATGGGGCAGTTGCTCCGCTACCAATCGGCCAAGATTCCTTACGGCAAACAGATTATCTTCGGCTCTGTCGCCGTCGCCATACCTCTGAGTTTTATTCTGATCTACTTCGGCGATGTCATGAGCACGGTGAAGACCTCCTCACTCATTGCTCAGTTAGTCGGACTTTACCTCTCCTCGTGGGCAATCAGTTGCCTCTGCGGCGATCTGTTCATCAAGATGAAAGACCTCAATTTCAACTATGGCATCTTCTTCAAACGCAATCTCGCTTATTTCGGCGGCTGGTTGGCCCACATCGGAGCCATGATCGCTATCATCGGTTTTATGGGTAACTACCGTGGAATCGAAAAGCGAGTCAGCCTCAACGCCGGTCAGAGCTTTGAATTCTATGGCTATCGTTTCGAGATGGATCACGGCATCGTCGTCAAAACGGAAAAGAACGCGACGCTCTACACGGCGCCGATGAAGGTCTACCACGGCTCGGACTTGATTTATGATCTGCATCCTGCGCAGAGCAAGTATCCGACCAAGGATCAGACCTTCAATGAGATCGGGATCGACGGGAACATGTGGCACGATATCTACGTGGTGCTCGTCGACTTTGATAAGACCGATGGCAAGCGCGTGACGTTTCAAATCAACATCAATCCCACGGTGCGCTTTGTGTGGTTGGCTATCATGATCATCTGCGCCGGTGGCTTGGTGGCTCTGTTCGATCGCTACCGCGGCAACAAGAGTCGCGATGTCGTCGCCGGTGAATGGGAGGTTGCCGTATGAAGCGACTTATTGTGTGGATCGGTCTCGTCAGTGGAGCGCTCGCCGCGGCTCAAACACCTGCGACGGCGCCTGCTTCCCAGTCGACATCACCGACCGACGATGCAGCCGCTGCGGCGGCAGCGGGTGAAGGGTCGATGGAAGGGGAGCCCAGCGATCAGCAATTGGCTGTTCCCTCCGATAGTTCGATGGTCAACGATCTATCGGCGCCAGGCGGCGTCGATGACGCTCGATTCCGGGATGTGGCCAAGGAACTCCGCTGCCCGACCTGTACGGGTCTCAGCGTCCTCGAGTCGGAAGCAAGTTTTTCCGTTCAGATCAAAGACCAGGTGCGCGAGCAGATGCAGCTTGGCAAAAACAAAGAGCAGATTCTCAACTTTTTTACCGACCGCTATGGTCCCTGGATCCTCCGCGAACCGCCTGCCAAGGGTTTTAGTTTGTTGGCATGGCTCGTCCCGATCGCCTTGCTTTGCCTCGGTCCTTTGGTGATTTGGTTTACCGTTTGGAAGCGGCGCGTTCATATCAGTACCCACGGCGTGCGAGGCAACGAACCCATCATTGCTGAAATGCAGGAACGATTGCAGCAGCTCAAGCTTAAGCAGGGAAAGGGAGGCGTCTAGATGCTCTTGGTATTCTCCATAGGACTTTCAGTCTTGGCCTTGCTCGTGATCCTGAGTCCCTTTGTCTTTGCGCGCGACGGACGTTTGCAGGCGGCAGCCTCGGTCAATTCACCTGAAAAACTTGAGGCCGTTAAACTCTCGATTTTGAAGCGCTATCTCGAAGATGAAAAATCTTTTCACGAAAAAAAGATCATGAAGATCACGTGGGATCAGCGCAAGGCCTACCTCACCAATCGCTATATCGATGCCGCGCGCCGGCTCGACTATCTTCAGAGCTTGATCGTCGAGCAGAAAGAAAGAGGGCATTGATGGTCTCGTCAGATTCTCGCAACAAAAGTCCCTCCCTCCTCCTCGCTTTCCTGCTTCTCATGCCAGCCTTGGCATGGAATAGCCTTCTGCAAGCAGAAGTCCGCGTCGCGGATAAGCATATCTTTGTGATGTTCCCCGGAGTCGATGCCGTTTGGGGTGAATATCTATTTCTGGTCAGCAATTCCGGAACTGAACCAGAGCGATTTGTCTTTCCCGTTCTCTTGCCCAAAGAAACGATTGATTTTCAAGGTCACGATAGTCTCGCTCCTGATGAGCTTAAGCTCGGGGCCGACGGCGGATTGACGATCGATAAAATCTTTCAGCCAGGCGATCAGATGATCAGCATTGGCTTCAAGCTTCCGGCCTCACAGGGCCAGTCACAGTTGACCCTCAATCCCAATCAAGACTTTGCCAGCCTCGGACTGTTCGTCTGGCAGAATTCGCTTGAGGTTCAATCAGAAGGGATTCCGTTTGAGGTTCGCAAAAACGTATCTTTTTCTGGTCGCACTTACGATACCTACACGATGTTGAATGGTATTAAGGGTCAGACCTATAAGGCGACCCTCACCGGGATCCCTGAGGGTCGTGGGCGCCTTTGGATCATCGGAGCCGTGCTCGGCGTCGTTCTCCTCTGTGCTGGTCTTGGATTTGCCTTCAGCAGCCGCTCGAAACTGCCGCAAGGTGAGGAGGTCATTTGAACAGTTGGTTTGGCAAGATTTTGCTCGGCATCCTCGGCGCGCTTTTTCTCTTGCGCGGTGGATTCAGCATCTTGCTCGCCTTCTGGCGCTTTTTGCTCCCCATGATTCTGATCGGTGGTGGGTATTATCTCCTGAAAAAAGCCATCGCCGACCAGAAGCGCTTCAAAGTAAAAGAAAAAAAAACCGCCCCAACCTTCAAGGCTAGAGCGGACGGAGAAGAAAAGGTTATTCACATTTGTCCCCATTGTTTGCAGGAGTGGGGGTCCTGTCCACAGTGCCTTAAATCTCAGCCTGAGAATCAAGCTTAACGGTGTTGAGTAGGGAGATCATGTTGGGCCGGCACATCGCCGTGTTGTCCAGGACGATCATCGTTTTGATGCGGCTGATCGGGATCGCAGGCCTTCCACTTGTCGCGACAGGTAGCGTCTTCGCACTTCGCTCGCTCAGCTGCACAGACTTGGGGATCATCGGTACCAGGGTCTTTAGGATCTGGATTATTTGTTCCTGGGACATCAGGACAGTCTTTGCCCGTGACACAGGGAATTGGCTGCTGAGCTGGGCCTGGAGCCTTAGATTTTTTCTTGCCACCGAATTGGGCACTATTGCAGGCGCCCGCTAAAGCGAAAGTCGCTATCAGGGCTAACATTATTTTATAGAACTTCATCTTCGACCTCGTGATGACTCAAGCCGTGAAGCGTCAAGTAGACGCACTATGGTTTTATCAGTTTTCATCGTCATGTCAAGCATATTTGGCATGTCTTGCGCTTTGAACGACTGCCCCTGCTTGGCTTTGCTCACCCTTGCGATTCTTATCGCAAGGGTGAGCAAAGGCACGTGCCCTCGCCCTAGTTCTTCTGCGAAGGACCGTTCTGACTTGGATCGTTGGGATTGGTCGGTACGTTCGTGCAACCGATACCGAAGTAAATGCAGGTGTCAGGCTGTTGAACTGGTTCGCAGGTGCCTTTGCTGGCACATTCGGGATCCTGGCCTGGGGCATTCGGATCGGTCGTCGGCGTTATCGCTCCGCCCGGTGGTGTTGAACCAGGCGTTGTTGGTGTGCCGTCGGGATTGGTCGTTCCGCCTGGAGGTGTCGTGCCGCCAGGAGTTTGCGTTCCGGGATTGATCGGCGTTCCATCGGGATTGGTGCCGCCACCGCCGGGCTGATTTGGATCTGTTTTGGGAGTGCCATCTGGATTTTTATCTGGATCAGTTCCTCCCGTACCAGGAGTAATAGGCGTTCCATCTGGATTGGTCGCAGGTGCAGCGGGAGGTGGCGTGCTTCCGGCATCGGATTTGCCCCCGAGTCCACCGAGAGCCCCAGAAAACTTTGCTCCACTGCAGGCCATCAAAGTTGTGATGAGACCGAAAACATAAAGAGAGTGCATGACAAGTCGCATTGTTTACCTCAACAGCAGCAGGAGGAACGGTAACAGCTTCAGATTCAACAGAGCCCACAGAGAGGGCTACAGGGAGGCTTAAGCAGGAAGCGCGCCAATTATTACGGGGCGGCGTCAGGCGCTGGGCTGAAGTGGTATTATTCTAATAAAATCAATTAGTTAAGACCTTGTCAATTCTTTCGCGCCGGGCTGCAGACGGCCCGCCCCCCCTGTCAGGAGCGGGGAAAACTGTCGAGGGACCGCGCAATTTCTGGTTCATTCCGAGCCTGAACGAGCGGCTTTACGCTTGGTTGCGGCCGGCGGGGCAGGTATGTTCTTAACTCTCATTTCTTGGACAAGGAGATTATCTGTGAAACGTATCGCTTGGCTGGGCGGCCTCATCTTCTTTGTGATCATTGGATTTGCGCTTTATTCCGCGATGGACACAGGCGTGAAGTCTCCCATTCTGGCCGAAGGAACGATCGAATTGACTCCCGAGCTCGCCGGCAGCGCGCAGGGGATCACGACTCTTTTCATCATAATAAACGATGCCGATAGTCCTCGACCCATGCCGTATGGCGCTGTCAAAGAACATTTGTCAGCCGATTTTACGCAGCCATTCACCTTCACTTTGACTCGTGAAAAAATGACGATGATGAATCCTGACGCGCCATTGCCGCAAAATATGCGTTTAAAGGCTCGTCTTGACCGTGATGGAGTGGCGGGAGTGGATCAACCTGGCGATCTCGTAGGCATCGTTGATGGTGTCAAATTTGGCGGTTCAGGGGTGACTTTGCGTATCGATCGACGTATCGAATAATGTACGGGTCCAAATTCGTGTCGGCCATGTCCTACAAGGCTTTGACGGCCTGTCATGGTCGGCGTATGGCAAGACAAAATAGCGCATTTTGACCCCTTGCGGCGCTCGGCGGCGTCGGGTAAAACCGGGCTTCAGGCTTGGATTTTGCTTCAAAGGGATACTTATGACGCGAACTAAAGTCTCTCAACTCATCAAAGCTATGGAATCCGAACTCGAGCGATCGATGTCTCGCCTCCGTGCCCCTCGTCATCCCCGTCCCTACTACATCAGTTATCTCGTGCGTGATATCGAGACGTACAACGTCTGGGCTCGTTATGGTGCCCTCTATCAAGACCGGCGCGAACACAAGAGAGTTTGTTATGCCGATGTGCGGGTCGGGAGCTATCGCTATGACCACACCAGCAAAGGCGGCTTAGGCGAACAGAGCGAGGAATCCGAATCCTATGAAATCGTCGATCTACCGATCGAGAACAATCTCGATAGCTTTCGCTTTTGTCTCTGGCGTTTGACCGATGCCAAATTTAGGGACGCCGTTTCTCGCTACCATGGTAAACGTTCGCGCGATGTGAGTTATCTCGATCAATATCGCGGTCTGCCTTCCTTTGAAAAATTGTCGCCAAGCATCGACATCGCTCCCCTGCATAAGTTCGAGCTGGATGAAGAAGCCTGGCGTCAGTACGTAAAGAAGGCCAGTATCATCTTCAAGAAATTCCCGGAGATCAAAAATTCCTTCGTCGAGTTTTCGGCTGAGCTGGTGACCAAGATCTTTATCAGTTCAGAGGGCGTGCAGAGAGTCTGGCAAGAACCTGTGTACAGCCTCAATACCTATTTCTGGTATCACACCAAGCGCCTTGATCAGGATTACAGCATTGTGCATCACGTGGCTAAAAGCAGGGAGTTGCCTTCTCTGAGCCAGCTGCGTCGAGATATTCAAGAAAAGATCGCGCAATTTAAAGAAGTCGAAGACGGCGATGAGATGACTTCCTTTGCCGGCCCCGTGCTGCTCTCACCGAAGGCTGCGGGTCTTTTCCTCCATGAAGTCGTCGGCCACAGACTCGAAGGATCGCGCCTGCTGTCTGAGAGCGAAGGTCGTACCTTCAAAGACAAGGTCTCGCAAAAGATCATGCATCGTGATCTGTCTATCTACGATGATCCGACTCTGAAAACGTTCGAAGGCAAAAGCCTCATCGCTCATTATCCCTTCGATGATGAAGGCACGCGAGCCGAGCGAGCACCGTTGGTGGAGCGGGGGATATTGAAAGGATTTTTGACGACGCGGAGTCCGATCGAAAAGCAGGAACATAGTTCCAATGGCCACGCACGCAATCATAGCGATGAGCGTCCCATCAGTCGGATGGCCAATCTCATCGTCAAAAGCCACAGTTCACATACCTGGGAGGATCTCAAGGCGGAGCTGATCGTGGAGATCAAGCGGCAAAAGGTCCCTTACGGGATGATTCTTCTCGACGTCGAAGGGGGAGAGACTGAGACGGAAGCCTATAACTTTCAGGCCTTTCTCGGTCAGATCGCAGTCGCGGTGAAGGTCTTTCCCAATGGGCGAGAAAAATACGTGCGGGGGGTCGACTTCGTCGGTACACCGCTGAGCAGTCTCCTTCACATCATCGCGGTCGGCAATGAACATGTCGTCGACAATGGTTACTGTGGCGCTGAGTCGGGAACCATTGCCGTATCGACTGTGGCGCCCGCGATACTTCTCAGCAATCTCGAGCTGCAGGCTAAGAATCCTTCGAAGGTCACCCAATACGCGATGCCTCTTCCCTGGTTTGAAAGCCAAGAAGAGGAGATCCCGCGGACCGGGACGTATCGCCGCAAAACAGCCCGAGGTCGAGCGAAGAAAAAGGCTTGATTCTCAGTTGATTTCCAATAAAAAAAGCGGTTTCGTCATCGACGATTCCGCTTTTTTGTTGGCTGGCGTAGAGACTTACTTGAGCAAATCCATCACGGTCTTTGCTGCTATTTCAGCGCCTTTCAAGGAAGGGTGCTTGTCGCAGGTGCCGTCCGGCATGCGAATCAGAAAGTCACCGTCGCACAAGAGACCATTAAAAGGCTCAGTCGCAACGCGCATCGTCTCAAAGAAGTCGGCGACTTTGGCTCCGGTTAAACTAGCCAAAACCACAATTTCATTGCGAATGGTGATCAGAGCAACTTGTTGGATCGGATCTTTGTAATCGAGGGGAGGCTGGGTGGTGGCGACGAGGTCACCCTTGTAGCCCGCATCGCGAATCGCTCGGATGATTTTGATGTAGTTATCAGCCAGAGTTAGAGTCGCTTTAGGAATTTGGCTTAACTTACAGAGAAGTGGATTAGCTTCTTTGTCACAGAGAGTTTGAAGCAGGAGCAGATCGTTACCGCCCAAATTGATGGTCACCAGGCGGGTTCCTGGGTGTTCCTTCAAGAACTTAAGGGCGAAATCAAGCTGGCTGCTTTGGTAGTTTACCTTAAGAGCTTTATGGAAACGAGGCTCAGCCGTGCGGCAACCATTGTCGATCTTGGTCGGATCGATGAAAGAGGATGTGGTTTCGCCTGGGCAGGCGGCACTGGTCAGGGTCAGGCCCATATTCTTAGCGATGACTTCTGGATAGCCGACGAACAAGCCTTGATCGACCGATTCTTGGGTGTAAGGGGGGAGCGGGCTATAACCAAACGCAATGGAATCGCCAAGCGCGAGGTATTCATTTCCGGTCGGCTTGCTCGCAGGATTCGCTGAGTCGGTTTTTGAATCGTTAGATGATTTACAGGCCCCGATCGAGAGGAGAGAAAGACAACAGAGAGCCAGAGACAACTTGAACATGACGATTCCTTAGGAGCTGGAGTTGGAAAATTATAAAATCTCAAAAAACACTTTAGATTGCCGTCAATCGCTGTCGCTTTGAGATCCATGACACGGGGCCAATGAAGCAAGGACTAATCCACTTGGGTCAGCTGGTCATCGTCTCTGTAAGTATCTGTTAATAAAAAGATAAATGTGTTTTCATGCGGATCCTTTCCAGTTTCGATAGACCGGAACATGAATAAAGTCTCGACAGGAGTTTATGAGGCTTTCATCAACCTCCCTCTTGCTCATAAATGTGTAAGTCGCTGAAATTCTCGGCTCATCAGATCTGCGACAGCCTGAGATTTGAATTTAAATCACTAACATTCCGAATATATTGAGAATTCAGGTATCCGCACACC
>CANJJY010000073.1 GCA_947474445.1 Oligoflexaceae bacterium | reverse complement strand
GAAAGCGATTTTTGATCGAGTTCTCGCTTCAGGGCGACGCGCCCTTGGCTTGCACAGCGATCCTTTTGCGATAGGGCAGAAGTTTGAAGGTCTCGTTCTCGACGCGGAGCACGATCGCCTGCTCGAACGGCCACTCGAACAGGTGCTTTCCATTTTGGTTTTCACGGGGGATAAAGGCCTGGTGCGGGCCGTCTTCAGCGAAGGAATGAAGCGAGTTGAGAAGGGCCAACACACGGGTCGCGCTCAGTTTCGTCAGGCTTTCAAAGAGACGATGCAGGCCCTGATGCGGGCCTGAGGGCAAAAGATCGGCAATCTACTTAACGAGAGATTGAACGGCCGAACGCGAATCGTTGAGTTTGCTGCTGAAGTTTGATCTCAGTTTGACCATGTTACTCAAGCTTTGCTTGTTGCGACCTTGCAGCAGAAAGCCGTTTGGTGCCTTCATTTTGCCATCGATCATGGTTGAGTCAAAGTCCATCGTCGTAGAATAGGTCTGCTCCTTGGCGGGAGCCTCTTTTTTGGCTTTTTCTTTCTCGTCCGCTTTGGCCTGAAAGGCACCGGCTAACAAAAGCAAAGACCCGATGAGGGTGAGACGCATGGTGGATCCCTCCTGATTCTAGGTTTTTACTGCAACTGCTTTTCGAGATCTTGGATCTCTTCTTCGTCATTCCGATAAGCTTTCTTCTTTTTCTTTTCAGGCTGCACTTCTTTTGCTGCGGGAGCTGGTGCCGCTTCAGTTTTGGCAACGGCTTTGCTTTTTGAGTCGGTCGGCTGTGGAGCTTTGGCCGTCTCGGCAGGTGTCGACGCGGCTGCCGGCTGAGCGCCTTGAGCTTTTGGTGGAGCCACAGCATGCCGTGGATCTGCCTCGACGAACTCTTTGTCTGTATTAGCTACAGCTCCTGCTGGTGCCTTTTTCGCAGCTAATCGCATGATATCATCGTCGGTGACCTTTTCTCCGGTCAAGGCTTCCTTCTCGTTCCGGATGCGATCGATGAGGGCAAAGACTTCTTGGTTGTTCTTCTGTTTTGCGTAGTCCGTATCAATATAGCGCTTGAGATAATCGAGCGACTTATCGAAATTCTTGCGCCGCTCTTCGAGGACGGCGAGGTTATAGATGGCAACGGGATTGTCTTTGGACGATTTCAATACCTTCTTGTTCAGTTCTTCAGCCTTGTCGAGATTACCGCGATTGGATTCGATAATGGCGAGGTGAAGATTTGCGTCAGGGTGCTCGGGCATAACTTTCAGAACGCGCTCAAACTCTACAGCGGCAAGACCCAGCTGACGATAGTGGACATAAAGAACGCCGAGGTTCATGCGGACGGCCAGGTCAGAGGGGTTACTTTTAAGAGCTTCCATAAAAGCGTGCAGAGCAAATTCGGGCTGATTCTGCCGCAGAGCGATCATACCGAGCAGGTTGAGAACCTGACTGTCCTTTGAGTTGATAGCATCGATGCCGTTCAAGATGACCTTTGCCATCTCGAGATTGCCGCGGCGGTAATGGATCTGAGCGAGTAACTTGCGCGCCGTCTCATTTTTGAGGTCGATGCGCAGTGCATCGCGACAGGTGGCTTCGGCCTTGTCGTAGCGTCCCATCGCCAACTGGGTTTGGGCCAGATTAACCAGTGCACTGAGGTCGCGCGGATCCTTCTGAATCCTCTGTTCGAGGCTTTCAGTCAGCTTACGCATCGTATCGTCTTCGTTGCTGCGCATGGCCGATTTTGTATCGTCCTGGCTTTGCAATTCAAAGCGATGCTTGTCCTTGTCAACGCGCGCGACTTGGCTCGTTGTACTGCAGCCTTGCTGCCAGGATAGACTGCCGATGATCACTAAGCTCGGCCAGATTTTATGTAACTTCAACATCGTTTCATTCCCTTCCTTGTCTCAATCCGCCATGGATGAGACGGATTCGTCCCATATCATGGCGTGCGACATGTAGGTTGGTGAGGTGGTTTTTTCGATGACGGCTGGAAACTTGTCGGGCTGCAACTCGACCATTTTTTCATAGGAACGGCGCGTCCACTCGGTGAAGGTTTGAACTTCCTGGGAGCGCTTGTAAGCAGCTTCAAAGAACTTGCCACCTTCATCGCGCAGAGGAAAAGCCACCTTTTCAATTGAGCTTCTGTACTGATTGACCTTGTTCTGATCGCCACCGGCGGGAGGCGGTGCATCGAAGAGGATCTTGGCAAAGTTTTCATGCAGTTCGCCCATGCGATAGAGGGAGGCGACGGTGTGCTCGCCACTGCTGAGCTCGATAATCTCCTGATAGCGTTTGACGAGGCCGAGCAGGCGTTCTTGCTTGGCCTGGACTTCGGATTCGATGCGGGTTGCATCAGTCACCCGCAGTTCCATAAAGCTTTTAGTGTCTGAATTTAAGTCTTGGAGCAGTGCTTCCGCCGCGATCCGTCTCGCTTCGAGGGCGGCTGGAGCATTCTTGCCGGTAAGATCCTTGGCGAGCTTTCTAATCTCTTTCAGACCATCCTTCTGATTGCCGGTGAGCATGTGGATTTTGGCGATCCTGGCCCGCGCAACCAAGGATGGTTCGATGCGATCGGGGTATTGTGCCACGAAGAGATTGTAATACTGCACCGACTCAGCGAAATTCTTGGTCGTTTCGTTCATCTCACCGATCTCGAGGTGCGCGTTGCGGCTCAGATCGTCTTTGGGATACATCTGAATGAATTTCTTAAAGAGACCAATCGATTCCTGGTATTCCTTAAGGCCTTTGTAGAGCGTCGCCGCGTTGTAGAGGGCGAGCTTGGCTTTTTCCTCTTTGGGAAAACCGATACCGTAAGCCTTGTAGAGTTTGGCCGCATTGGCGAAATCAGCGAGCGATTCGTTGGTCTGGGCCATATCCAAGGTTACGTCGTTGGCCAGTTTGGATTTTGGATACTGCTTTAAGAGGAGATTGCCCGCTGCCAAGGCTTCCTCCACCTTTGCGACCTTGTAGTAGTTGAGTGAGGCATTGTAGAGAGCCCTGTCAGCATTCTCGTCAGCAGGGAACTGCTGCTGAAACGACTCGAAGGTCCGCGCCGCATCATAGTACTTATTTTCTTTGTTCTGTTGGACGGCGAGTTGGAAGACGCCGAGTTTTAGCATCTTCACGATCTCGTCTTTGAGAGGTGAAGCGGCAATTTTCGGAACATCGACATACTTGCGACTGTATTTGACCAGATTTTCCCAATCTTTTCGTTCCGCGTAGTAAGAGAGAATCATTTTGATCGAATTCTTTCCTTGGGCGGTGTCGGGTATATCGAGTCCAATCACTTCAAAGCGCTTGAGGGCGTCTGGATAGTGGCCGTATTCGAAATAGGTCAGAGCCGCTGTATACCGCATCGGATGGCCTTCCTTGTCCGCCGGGAGCAGTCCCACGAAGTTGTCGATCATCGTCACAAGCTTCTGCTTGACGCGGGGTAGGGGGATGGGCTGCGTGACCTGGCCAAGAGCGGGCAGCTTCTGATATTGACTGCTTTCATCGATCCGTCGGATCGAAACGACGGCATTCAATGCTGCTTCCTTCAGGTACTTGCCGTCTTTGGGCCGTTCTTGCGTGACGGTGTAGTATTCATCGGCAGCATTTTCAAACTGCTCGAAAGAGAAGTAGATATCGGCGAGGTAAAAACGCAGCTCATAGGCCTCTTCGGTCTTGGGAAAAGTCGTGAGATAGAGGCGATAGAGTTCAGCAGCCGCTTCAAGCGTCGGCTTCTTCTTCAGCTTTTGCCCCTGCTGATGATAGAGAGTCGAATAGCGATGAATGTTTTTGCGGGTTTTTTCGGTAGCCTCATCGGTCATTTTTTTATCTTGAGCATTGGCCGTCATCCAGGGGCTTGAGGCGTCGACGTAGAGAGAGCGCATCTTTTTCATGGTTTCTACGACGGACGGTACATTGAGGCTCGTGTCATAGAGCTTGGCGAGCCGCGCATGGATCTCAGGATTTCGCGGACGGGTAGGCGATTCGACCAGAAGCCGACCAAAAACATCGATCGCTTTGGTGTTTTCACCATTTTCTTCGTAGATGCTGCCCAGGCGCTCGAGCATATCATAGAACGCTTCTTTTTGACCTAATCGAGAGAAGTATTCCATGGCTTCATTGATCCTTTCGGTCTCAGCAAAGACCATGATCAGATCGTTGACGGCTTCCTGGCGCAGATTGAAGTTACCGGGTGATTCCTTGTCTTTCTCCGAGATCTTGATCGCTAGTTTGAAAGCCGCGATCGCCTTGTCGATATTTTCTATCGTGTCTTTTTCGTTGGTTGATTTGGAGTTGTAGTGGGCCCAACCTAATTTATAGACGGCAAAAGGATAGACGCGAGATTCTTTGAAGTTCATCGCCTGCTTATAGTTTTCTTTGGCTTTTTCCATGTCGTGCTTGTAGAAGTGATATTCTCCAAGCGCGAGGTAGGTGTCAGGCAGCAGGGGAGAGCTTGGATAGGTCTGCACCAACTGATTGAAATACAGCGCGGCGTTGTCGTTTTCGAGGAGCAAAAGAGTTTTTGCTAATGCATAGAGCGCGGCATCAGTTCTCGGGTGCTTGGGGAACTCTCGGACCAAGCGGCGGAATGAGTCGGCACTCTTCAGCAGCTCAGCCTCTGAGTTCTTCGTGCTAAGCGTGGGATCCTTGCCTTTTTTGCCATCTTTGATCCAGGTAGCAAAACGATCATCATAGTCTTTCATTTCGAGATCGCGGAGGTACTCGCTCCGCTCGGAATGAAGTTCGCCCAATCGCAGGTAGAGTTCGAATTTGCGATTTTCGTTCATATTGCCTTGATCGATCAGCTTTTGGATCGAAGTGATCGTCTGCACGCGCAGTTGATCCGCTTCGCGCAATCGCTCAGGAGGAATGCCCTGGCGGTTCTCTGAAAAATAGGCGGCGTGATCGCTACGGTCAGGAGCCGCATCTTTCACTGTTTTGCCTTGGGTCCTATTTTTTGGAGCAGCCTCTAAGGCTCCGCTTGTCGTTTGGCTCAGCAGCAGGCCTGCTATAAGAAAAGAGCCAATTTTAGTCCATCTCAGTATTTTCATAACTCCCTCGTTGGCGAATGATCCCTGATTCAGAGCTTGCACTGAGGATCAACGTCGATAATTTGAAAACCAATTTCGTCCCACCAATATTCATACTTCGTGTCTTGCCAGCTTTGGGTTTTGCGACTCCAACCAGACACCGCATCCTTGTCGGTAACCCTTGCGACTTTCGAATCAGCGTGAAGCTCACGACCTAATATCTGCTCTTTTTGGCTCATGAGGAGCTCAAGATAAAGGAACTGCGATTGAGAAAAGAGCTCGTCAAAGTGTTCCTTGAGATTACGCAGTTCATTGAGAAAGATAGCTCCGATCTGATTTCTGATCCAAGCGGAACGTGCAATGAGAATATTACGATAGGAGTCGATGTCGTCGCGGTCGCTATAGATCCCATAGGTATCCAGTGCCGAAACCTCTTCGACGAGCGAGGCATATTGATCTCGCACTAGCATCATCGTGTCGCTCGAAGCTGCGGTCTGAAGAACGTTGAGCGGGATGCCGATCGCGGCACCAGAAACGCCGGAAATAAGGTTTTCAAAGAGCTGATAGGCCGTCTCAGAGCTCAGCCTCTGCCGGTCGAGGAAAACAGCCAATGATTCGATGGCCTCACTGTGCTGTTCGGAGAATTCGGCCAGCGATTGACGAGCATCATCGTAGCGACACATCCAGTAGTAGATCATCGTTTCGAGGACTTTTGCTTCGGGGTTGAAGCGATGTTTGAAATAGGGGGAATTGACCGAATAGAGAGTGCCAAGTCCATGCTTCATGCTGCCAGCTAGAAATAGGGCCCATGATTGCTCGAAGAGAGCATCGTAAAAGAGTTTACTGTTGCGTCTGACGACCCGATACTCTTGAGCTGATTCCATGAATCGCTGCTCTTGGTAGTAGAGACGGCCAAGGGCCATGTGCGCGTAGTTGATCATTTCAACGATTTCAATCGGACGCAGCTCGGAGAGATCCTGAGCGGTTGGATTGAGCATAGCCTTGAGATAGGATTCCGCCTCTTGACTCTTGTTTTGTTTGATACTGAGCAAAGCTAATTGGTACTGGGCAGGGAGAAAGTAACGATCCTGCATGACGACCTTTTCATAGGCTACCTTGGCGAGATCAAACTTCTCCTTCTGGTGGTAAGAGTTGCCGACAGTGTAGAACCAATTGGTGCCAAATTCGGGCGGCTGACCGTCGAGCGAGGCAAGCTTGTTCGCCAGTTCTTCGAGCAAGAACTGGATGGGTCGAGCCTTGTTCACAGTCCAGAGAATACGCCAGATCGCTTGATGATGCTCGGCGAAAGGTTCATTGGATAAAGAGAGAGCTTTGACGGCATATTCAGACGCTAAGATCGGATAGCCGGCCAAAAAGAGAATCTGAGACTTGATCTGATGCAGAGCGAGCTGATTGTCTTCGCTGAGTTCTTGTACGCTGGCTTCAAAGGGTTTGAGAGCATCCCACATCGCCTTTTTTTGCAACTCTCCCTTGCGAAACTGATCGAGAATCAAAAGGAATTTTTTGTTGAGAGGACTATTTGCAGGTGGCGGTGCAGCTTTAGCTTTCAAGCTCTGTACGGAGGATTTCGACCCCTTTGCCGGCTTGCCAACGGCAAAAGGACTGCAAAGGCCGCTCGCCAGCAGAAGGGTGGAAATTATCTTTAGAAACTGCTTCATCGTCACGCGTCCCGTTGCCTAAAAGAGGAAATAACTGATGCCAAAGTCGAACGTATAAGTATTCTTGCGCGATTCTTGATTGTTGCGGCTTTCTTTGTACATGCGATCACGAAAGTCGATGCGAAAGGATAAGTTCTTTTGCCAGTAGAGCCGCTGACCGACGCCCAGCACCAAAGCATTTTTTGAACCCTGAGCGGTGGTGACACGGGCGATGCCGCTGGTAAAGTAAACGTCCGAATAGATGATCAACCAGTCGGCGAAGTTGAGCTTGCCGTAGAAGGGAGCAAGAATAGCATTCACGTCTGTGATGGATTTAAGAGGATTGATTTCAGGGTCGGGCGAGACGATCTCGGCGACATCGATCTTCCGATATTTCAGCTGGTTCAGCGCGCGTCTATCATCAGAGTCTTTGACCTTGGCCCGAAATGCTTGTACTTCGACGCCGACCCATTCGTTGAGAAAGAGAGCGCCGCGAATTCCATAAAGGCTTGTATCCGTGTAAGCCTCATTTGTGACTGTGCCGTATGAAAGACCCAACTCAGGTCGCAAGGTTTTGACAAAGTAGCGGTTCTGAAGAATGGTGACAGGCGACTGCGAGGACTTGCCTCGAATGTCTCCCGCATCGAGATCGGTCGCCAGCAGCGCCGAAGTCTGCAGAGAAGTCAGTAGAATCAACCACCAAGACAGAGTTGTACGGTGCAGAAGAGCTCTCATTGCGTGTCCTCTAACGAAGGTACCCTTTGATCAGGAAACCTTCCTTTCAAGAAAAGGTTCGGCCAGCAGAAGGAAAAACCTTAGACGGGCTCGAAACTGTTCATAAAATAAATATAAGTACCTTTAAGTACTGTATTTTTTAGGAGTCCTGGAAGACTTCGCGGAAGTCTTTAGTGAGGTTACGAGAGGGGGGAAAGGGGCATCCGACGAATCTGGAGACGGACCACACTCTACCTCACTTACCAGTCTACCAGAGGAGAGGTGGATAGAAGTTACCTAGCAAAATAGCTGAAACAGGTAGGAAGATGGAGTTCGTCATCGGCGACTAGGAGCGCAGACCCCGACGCTTCATCTCGCGAAGTAGGAGAAGCAATTCACGACTGCTTTGACCTGCGACCGAACTGTTTTCCTGAGCGCGGCGCGTGAGGTAGGGCAATAGCTCGGCAACTGTTCCGTACGGAACGTATTTGGCAACGTTATACCCGGCAGACGCAAGGTTATAGCTGATGTTATCGCTCATGCCGAGCAGTTGCGCGAAATGAATGCGTGGATCTCCTGGGGCAATGTTCTTTGCCCGCATCAGCTCAGTCAGCAGAAGAATGGACGCTTCGTTGTGAGTTCCGGCTATTAAAGCTATGCGGTCCAAATGATCCACGCAGTAGCGGAGAGTCTGATCGTACATGGCATCGGTCGCTGCTTTAGATGGATTCAAAGGAGAGGGTCGTCCCTCCGCCGCGGCAACCCGATTTTCTTTTTCTAGATAAGCTCCCCTGACGAGCTTGACACCGAGGCGATAGCCCTGAGCTTCGGCATCGACAAACGAACGCTGCACGTAGGCGAGGCGATCGTGACGATAGAGTTGAATCGTGTTGAAGACGAGAGCCTCCGAGCGATTGCAGAGGCGCATCTGCTCGGTCGCGCAGGTATCGACGGAATCCTGAATCCACGACTCTTCGGCATCGACCATAATGCGCACCCGACGCTCAAAAGCGCGCTGGCAGATCGCCGCAAAACGGGCCTGAAACCTCTGCCAAGCAGCTTCTTCAGCCGCACTGAGAGTGATGCCCCTGTCTCGTTTCGCCAAGATATCGAGAGAGATGAGAGCGCTGGGTTTGAACACAGCGAAGGGAATCGATCGATGGCTGGCTGCCTGATCGATGGTGCGGATGATTTCATCGCGCACAGCATCAAACTCAGCTTCAGCTCCGCCGCCTTCGCGCGCGAAGTCGAGGATCGTACCGATGTGAAAGCGCGCGAGTTCTTCGATGCGCGGCAGGCAGGCCTCGATCGACTCACCCCCACAAAAATGCGAAAAAATAGTCTTTCGAATGACGGTTTCGATAGGAAGATGCCATTTGAGTGAGAAATCGGCCAAGCTCGGACCCATCTTTACCACCAGCGGTTGACCGATGACACGAAACAACCAGTAGGCTTGCCGTAAGCGAAAATTGCTAAGGTGCGAAAAAGCAATCTGGGTATTGCCAAAGTCGAGTCCTGGCTGCTGGGGGGATCCGGACATATCTACTCTAACCTTTCGTCGCGTTTAAACGTGGTCCGATGCTCGGGGTCGGAAAGCTCACTCAGTCTTGCCATTCTTCGACGCGAAGCTTTTGAAAGCATCAAAAAGCTCTATCGGAAATGGCATGAAAATCGTTTTCGTATTGGTCGAGGTCGACATGTCGAGCATGGTTTGAAGATAGCGCAGCTGGAGAGCCGTCGAATTCTGCGACAGAGTATCGGCCGCTTCTTTCATCATCTGCGCCGCTTGCAACTCACCTTCGGCTGAGATGACCTTCGCCCGTCGCTCTCGTTCCGCCTCGGCTTGCCTAGCCATAGCACGCTGCTGATCGAGAGGTAAATCTATGTGCTTCACTTCGACCGAGACGACCTTGATGCCCCAGTAATCGGTGTTCTGGTCGAGGATCTTTTGCAGCTGCATATTGATCTTGTCGCGTTCAGCCAAGAGTTCGTCCAGAGAATGCTCGCCGAGAACCGAGCGCAGGTGAGTTTGGGCGAGCTGCGTGGTGGCATAGAGGTAGTTCTCGACGTTGATGACAGACTTCATCGCATCTACGACTCTGAAATAGACAACGGCGTTGACCTTAAGCGAAATATTATCGCGGGTGATGACATCCTGAGGTTCGATATCCATCGTCACGACGCGTGTAGATATAATGGCTTCCACGCGATCGACGAAGGGGATCAAGAAAATGATGCCCGGACCTTTCGGTGCAGCCGCGGCACGGCCAAATCGAAAGACGATGGCGCGCTGATACTCAGGAATAATGCGAATCGAGGCGCTGAGCAAAATGATGATAAGAGCGAAAGCCAGAACGATACCGATAGACATGCGACGGCTCCTTATTCGGTTTTGTGTTGCGGGTGGACGATCAAGTTCAAGCCCTCGACGGCGACGATGTCGACTCGATCACCACGTTTGATCGCGCGTCCTGGTGGGCTTGTTGCATTCCAGATTTCTCCGTTGGCTCGCACTTGACCTTGATGATGATGGAAATCCTCGAGGGCCTCCGTGCTGAGACCGATCAGGGCTTCTCTCCCGCTGCGGACTCGGCGTTTCTGAGAACGAAATCCCATATAGCAGAGAAAGAGAGAGATGAAGGCTAAGACGCAGAGAGGAACAGCGAATTCCCAGCTCGACAGGATGATGCCGAGCGAGGCGCTGGGATGCGCGATGAGGAGCACGCCGAGAATGATGCCAAAGAAACCCGCGACTCCGATCAAGCCGAAGCTGGGGAGCCAGACTTCAGCAAGCATCAAAATAATCCCGGCACCGATGAGCAGGTAGGCCTGCAGCTTTTCATCGACATCGGGGGTCAAGGGGAGGGGATGATCGAAGGTTTGCGCCTGCAAAGGCAAAAAACTCATGATGATGAGCAAAATGCTCAAGGAGATAGGCCAGGTCACAAGGCCTCGTCGCTGCTTATGCATCAGACTCCCTCCTTTCCGTCACATCGAAATAGTCTCAGCCCCAAATCGCCTAGGAGACATACCAAATGCCGCGCTCTTCGTCGAGTCTGGTCCCGAGTCGGATTGCGGCTGAGTAATTCAATTTGGCGCTACGCTGTTAAGGGTGGGTTGGGAAGAGCTGGCCATCGACAGGAGCCCATGCGATCAGAATCGCAAAGCCAAGAAACAGGAGGGCCGTGAACACGCGTATCACCGAAAGAGGGATTTTTTTGGTCAATTTTTCTCCAAATGCGACAGCTAAGCCGTCGGAGAAGAGCATGCCTGCCGTTGTGCCGACTGTGACGAGCAGTGTGTTTTGAAATTTTGCTCCGAGGGCGAGAGTCGCCAGCTGCGTTTTGTCGCCCATTTCCGCTAAGAAAAAAGCGACCAGAGTGGTGAGAAAGGCGCCTTTTTGTAGATTGCTGGGTCCATCTTCATCCTTGTCAGGAATAAGGATCCATAGCGCAAAGATGGCAAAGGTAGCGGCAAGAATATAGCGCAGCGTATCGGGTGCGAGCCAGGCAGAAACGGAAGCGCCGAGCCACGAAGCGAGGCCGTGATTGAGAAGAGTGGCTACCAGGATTCCCGACATGATCGCCCAAGGTTGGCGAAACCTCAGAGCGAGGACCAAAGCGAGAAGCTGGGTTTTGTCGCCCATCTCGGAGGCGGCGACGAGGAGAAACGAGCTGATGATCACTTCCATAGAAAGATTGCCTTGTTCTAGTTGGCCCTGAAGTCTCGAAAACAAAAAACGAGACTCCACGGCACATGATGATGTGCGTGGTAGTCTCGTCTACTGTCGAGTGATTCACTCAACGCTACAGGGCCGGGAAATTACTTTCCAGTATGTCGACCATGTACTTGCGCGTGGTGCGCAAGTGACTACTCCCTACTCGTTGTTGAGAATAGCGAAAGGTTTAAGATGAGTCAAATTAAGAGTGTTTGAATGCTGTTCGTGGGGATTGTTAACTTTTCAGTTGATCAGATCACCAGAGAAAAATTTTTTTTGTTTGAAGTATTATGCTGCAAACCAAGGGATGAACTTCTTTAAAGCGGAGCAGGTAAAGTATCATTCAAATGCGAGAAACTAATGAAATTGTATTGGCTTTGGTCGTCTCCGGCGAGCATAATGCTCCTTTTTTTTGTTCTTTTTTCGGGGGGCACCACACCGTTGTCTAGCGGTCTTTAAAGATAATTATTGTCCCGTCCCATCTCAATAAGAAGCTCCCTGCCAATCACTCCTTACACATCCCCTCTAAATTCTTAAAATAGACAATTCAAAGCCTTACTGTTCAAGGGTTCTCGGGCTTTACTTTGCTATTGACCTGTCGGCCAATGGTATGGCAAAACGGGACGATTCAACCTAGAGAGGCGCCGAAATGACCCCTGTAACAAAGATTTATATTAAAGGTACTTTGCTGGGCTCTTTAGGCCCATTGGGAATGCTCGGCATTATATATTTAATGAAACACAACATCAGTGACAGTGACCATCTCATTGGGCTTCTAATGGGTTTCGTACTTGGGACAACCTGCCAGTACTTAGCAACCAGAAACATAATGGGAAAGAAGGATGTTTAAATATTTTTGGATCGTTGCATTCTTGAAGATTGGGTCTGCTTCGGCTTCAGCATTTCCAAGAAGCTTCGTCGAATTTGGTGCTCGGTTGTGTGCGCATCCTGATTTTAGATGCGAAAAGGTACCCGATGCTTACGACGCCGACATAAATTTCTATTATCGAGGAGAGGGCTTCCAAACAAAACAAACGATAAATCTTGGTACCTTTCTGGGCTATGATGAAGCGTTTCAACCAATTTCGGAAGAACCAGAAGGTACCCCGAAGCAAAAGCTGGAAAAAAAGAAACATCACCTCCACATGGTCCAAATGTGGTGTGGGTCGGTCGCATCCGGATGCGCAATTGCTGTTGCAAACACAGTTTTGTTGATCCCTAAGCTTGTTTTAGCTATGACGTGTGCCGGTGGTGCTGGATATTGCACAGTTGTAACCAATGAAGAAATTGAAAAAGTTGATAAGGAAATAGCGAAACTTGAAAAGGCAGAGGCTGAAGTCCCTTCTGGTGGTGGGGGAGAAGGTGAAGGCGCGCACGGTGGTGGAGTAGGCTTCTCCGAATCCAATGATGGATCGAACATGGGTTGGAGCAGTGGTGGCGGGGGTGGTGGCGGATCACACCACGGTAGACCCAGGGTAGACATTGGGGACGATATCGACCACTGAAGCCTCATCCGTGAGGCGTTGGGAATCAGTTGAGCAGGTGTACTTCTCTTTCCACAATTGATCAACTAGCTCCAAATTCTTAGACATGAACGGAGCCTTCTTCTTCTTCCTATCCCTGTGGGCGTATTGCTCTTTTAATATAAGTTTAAGTTTGGCTTTGGTGTGTTCGTAGTCCACCGTCCCGGAAGCAAATAGTTCATTAGCTAGGGCTATTTCTGGTAGCTCCAGCTTGGTCCATTTCTCATCTGTGTCAGGCGATTTATAACGGATTCGGAAAGACTTTTGCCGACCAATGGGGGGTTCTATTCGGAAAGTGGTGTTGAGGTGGTTGTCTGGCTGTTCTGACATTTATTCACTTCCGATTTGAGACGCATAGTCTTTATTTCGGCGTAAATATCAGAAGGCTTGAGATGTTTCCCGTCAATCTTTTTGGCTAAAGATACGATGTTGAGCGCACTTTTATAAAGTTTGAGGGATTCTAGGTTGTTATTGTGTTGGTACATTTCTAACCTACAAAGCCAGATTTTTCTAACCAACAGAATCAGGTAAGTACTTGATATTAAATGGGGATTGAGGGATTCGAACCCCCGACCCTCTGCTTGTAAGGCAGATGCTCTAACCAGCTGAGCTAAATCCCCGGGTGCGGATACGAAAAGAAGCTTCTTCGCGGCGCGAGCGCCAGAGCTATCTTTGCTTGAGGCCTTTGCTTATCGCAAAAATTATTAGGGCTGTCAACCTCTGTGGGCCGGTCTTTGAAACAGTTCGAGAATTCCTGGGCCAAACGGCGGTCGAATGACGCCATGTTCTGTAATCAAACCAGCTATCAATTCAGCAGGCGTCACATCGAAGGAAGGATTCTTCGCCTGCGCCTGCCGCGGAGCGATCGGCTGTCCTCCCAGTTCGGTCACTTCCTGAGGCGGGCGCATCTCAATTGGTATGGAGCGACCATCAGGAATCTGGGGATCAAAGGTACTACGAGGTGCAGCGACGTAGAAGGGGACGCCGTGATACTTGGCAACGATCGCCAGGGAGTAGGTGCCCACTTTATTCGCCGTATCCCCATTGGCAGCGATGCGATCCGCGCCGACGACGACCATATCAACGTGTTCATAGCGCATGAGGTAAGCCGCGGCCGAGTCGGTTTGGATGCTATAGGGAATCTTTTCCGCTTGGAGTT
>CANJJY010000072.1 GCA_947474445.1 Oligoflexaceae bacterium | reverse complement strand
ACTTACAAATGGATTGCTCAGGTTGAGAAGCACGGTGCTGATGAACCATATGTTGGCCGCGACTTCACGAACTCTGCAGCACTGAAGGTACCCACTGCACGATCACCTATTCAGCCAATTCCTGTGCCAGTTGAGAAGATTGGCGACCTGAAAGGCGTCCTTGGTAAAGGGGTGCTCACAGGTGAGAGCGATCCGTTCGCATGGATGGATACCAAGTTTGGAGTGACCAAAGACTTGCTTGCTCGCGAAAAGGATAAACCTCTGAAAATCTTCACGCGGTCTGACCTGGTTGCGCACGATGATTACATACAGAATATGAATCCAGCCAAGCACGAAGTGAATTTGGTGATGAGCTTCCCAGATAATAGCGTGGGAAGGTTGCTGGAGCCAGGTGCCCCCTCGATAAAACGAAGAATTGAAGCTGCCAATAAGCTTCATGAGCAAGGGTTCAAGGTTAATTTCGTGTACCAAAAGTTCACTAATAAGAACCTGGGTGATTCATTTGACCAATTCCAGCCTGATGACTTCAGCACTTTGAGAGAGCTTCAAAGGATGGGTTTGAATAAAGGTATTGGTGTTCAAAGTCAGTATCAGTCTATTGATGATGAGGCTGTTAAGCGCATCAAGAAAGTGCTAGGTGACCAGTGATTTGCTCCAAGTGCCCTACGTATATGCAGCAACATCCTGAACCTAAATTCGCCGTCATAGGTTGGCTATAAGCTGAAGCCGGAGGCCTCGCAGCCAGTAGCTGAGCAAACCGCCATCTCCAAGGAAGCCGAGACGAGGGAGCATGTTGTCACGCGCACCGTTACCGTCAGAGAGCTTTCAGGGAAGACGACCGAAGAGAAGACTGAGACGAAGGACGTGACAGCGAATACCAGGGAGCGCTAGACGAGGGCGGAGCCTGTCCCAACTTTGGGACAACCCAAAAATAGAATAGGGGCCAGTATCAACCCACTAGATAGGGGCGATTGGTCAGTTGATTACAGCAGACGGATTGCGGGTCCGATTTGGGTGACAGGTGGCTATGAAGTTAAGCGCCAAGCTGTGACAGTTGGGGTTGGGGTAGAATTTTAGATCTAAAAGGGGGCCAATTGCATGGATAAAAGGCCCTTAATTTTTATGGTCATTTTGGTGGTGATAGATCAGGTGTTATGATAGGAAAAGCAGGCAGAAATTGGAGACTAAATATGAACGATAAAAAGAAGCAAAATTTAGATTTCTTCAATCGGGAGTTAAGCAATTACTTGCTCAACCCTTTAACTAAACACAAGTTTCTTGTGATTCATGATGAAAAGCTAATCGCGGCCTATGACACTTTTGAGACAGCTCTTCAGTTTGCTGCGTCAAATTTACCCCATGACGAATTCGTTATTCAGCAGGCTCTTGACGAGTCAAAAGTGATAAACTTTCACGCCATTGCGGGGTGATGTGTGACGATTGTCAGTGCTGTACCGTTTGGTGTAAATATCACTCCTGCTGTCGCCCCTAACTCAAGAATTTCAGTAAGTCAAAACCATCTAGCGCTTGCTCAAGTGGGGTTTAATATGCCCATTGAAATTTCAACGGCCAGCGCGCTGCGTGCGGGCGCTACACCTGCACCTTTACAGTCCATAGTTGTAATGGCTCATTTAGACACTGGAGCCAGTGTCACTTCAATCGATGACACGTTAGCTCAGCATTTAAACTTGCTAGTTACTGGCTCGTGTACTTCACAAACAGCTTCTGGACCCCGCATAGGAAATACCTATGCTGCGGACCTATCGTTTTTGAACGGGCTAAACGCATTCCGAGACCATAACTTGGGAAGCTGCCAGCTTGGTTTTAATCTTGCGCGGCATTTACAAGATCCAAACGACCCAAGGAATTTTGGAATTTTGATTGGAAGAGATCTCATGACAAGGTGGTTAATCTCTTGGCATGGGCCCACTTCGTCTGTCTATATTTCTGATTAATATGGCTCGGGCGCTCCTATTTAACAGGCCACGAATTCGGCGGGTTTATCATCAAACTTGCCTCAGCCCAATCCCACTTCCCGTCCTCCTCTTCCCTAAATATCCTCAATTCATCATTCACTTGCCGGATGTATTCGAACGCTTCTCGCAGGTCTATTAGCTGGCCCTTGTCTGTCATTTCGTCCCTCCCAAAGTTGATTCACCCTACCCCCCCCTCTCTTCCCCAAAAATCAAAGGACATCTTGTTAGGCAGGAAGTCATTCCGTAGGGTTGCGTTTCCATGGGTGCTCGGCCTTAGAATGCTTGTTGCGCGTGGATTTGAGGCGAGGTACTAAGTGGGAAAGCTAGGTCAAAATAAGGAGGGCGCTGATGCTTAAAATCGTAACCCCAATTCGATACATCTTGATGATTATCGCCCTGTTCGGAGTGACCGCAAGATTATTGAACATTGACTCCGAAATTGTCCGTCACTTCATTCAAAACTGGCTTGATTTTGTGGTGAGAGACTACCTGATGGTTGAAGCACTTTACTGGGCGATTAAATTCAGGCTTGCAAAGCAACAGCTCGAGGGTAAAGCAAAATGAATAAATTGGGGCTTCTATTTGCTATCGTCACATATCTTTTGCCCCGTAATCAACTATTGGCTTTGGATTTTCCTAAGGCAAGTTGGTTTGAAGTTTGCCTAAATGAAACAAACTCCTGCACAGTGGGAAGAATTGACAAACCCAATGGGCAATTCATTGTTTATAGTCGCACCCTCCCTACATTTGATATTGGGGTAAAGGTGGAATTACTAACTGATGCCCAATACAACGCACTAAAAGAAGCAGGTTTAGAGAAGACATATTATTCGGTTGAAGAGGTAAAAGAAGTAAAAGACATAAATGACGATGTCCAAAAGAACTTTTTAAAATGCTTAGTCACTGGCTCGATTTGTCTAGTTTCTACTGCAGAAGCATTACTATCTGGTGGTTTTGCAGTACCTCTGGCATATTTTACCTGTTACCAGGCTGGGCTTGAATGTAACGATATGTATAAAGCTAATCAAATCCTAGCTGCAAGACGAGAAGCTATACTGAAAAAAGTGAAGGAAGAAGCTGATGCTTCCGCGCCTCCCCCAAAACCAACCCATACTTCTACGGGTGGGGGCGGTAGTGCTCCGTCAAATTCCGGTATTGGTTCTTACCTACCAGGCGGCGGTAACCTGGGAGGCTTTGGCAATAATGGTGGGGGTTTTGGAACTCCAGGAGTGACTATAAATGATTGCCCACATTGTGGTGGCGGTGGTGGCAGTTCAAGCAGTGCACATAAGTAGCCTCATCCTTGAGGCGTTGGGAATCAGTTGAGTAAGTCCTTTAGCAGCAGCGATGCTGCTATTTTTTTGGGAACTCTAAGGACGAGATACTCTCCCTCTTCCTGCATTGTGATGGCTGGTGCTTGGGAAGCAGGTGGGCGGCCTTTGGGCTTGGAAGGGACTTTTTCCATCTCACTTATCTCCTAGGGGTTAAGCGACTATGGCAATGTCTTGCAAGTCGCGATCTTGGATCGTTTTACGGTTCAATACTTCAACTATGTGTTGGTAGAGTTTCTGAGCCAGAGCCTTATTTCCCATTAGCAGCTCCAACATTTTGTCATCCATTCCCAGCATGGTCAGTTCAGTTATCCGGGTATGTCTCAGCAAGTGAGAGACTTTTGGGATAAGTCCTAACGAAACATACGCTTCCTTTACTGCTGCCATATATGGGGTGCGCTGGCCTTTATCGAAAAGGAGGTAGTTTTCTTTGTTGGGTCCATGAAGGGTCTTGGCCAATAAATCCTTTTGGGCTTGGAAACGAGTGGCCAGGATATTCCAGACGGCTTTATCGTGGATGGGTATGGTGCGGGCGTATTTGGGTGAGATTTCTGGACGCCACTTGAGTGGAACTCTGGAAATTGAGCCGTCTATTCCTCTGGTGATGTAGCCATGTTTGGGCTGCGAATCGAGGTAAATAGCTCCATATATTGTATCGATACCTAGGCTTTTAAACGTTTCTTTCAGCTTGTCTGGCACCTGCGTGGTCAGAGATGAGAGAGACAAACCCAAAAGCTCTGATAGCCTCATACCAGTATGTCTCTGGACTAATATCCCATCAGCTTCCAGATCATTCCCTTTGGCTCTTAGGGAATTAACGGCCAAGACCATATCTTCTTCGGTTACCAGATCCCTAGCTCCTCGCCTATTTAACATCTTATTGGGGTAGGCTTTGAGTGGTCTGCAGCTGTCATAAGTCAAAGACTGGTGGTGATCCCTAAGCCATTCACAGAACTTATTTAAAGAATTAATGGCCTTATTTGCCGTGGAGACTGACAGCTTCTTCGAGGTACCGGGTAAGTTTGCATCGGACAATAACCAGACTTTAAACCTCTGGTGATGTGGGTACCAGGAGTTGGGATCTGGCAGATCTGCGATGGTGACAAAGTAGGGCAGCACGTAGTTTTGCAGTGCGCCTGTGGTTTGCCAGTAGCTTTTAGGGAATTCCAGCTTTTTAAATGCTTCAAATTGGTGGGCCAATAAGGCAACTTCAGACTTGGATCGCCACTGCTGGTTGTTCAGCAATGCCACTTCCTTTTTAAGGAGAGTGGGCAGGTGGTTTTTAGCCCAAGCCTGAGCTGCTTCTTCTGTGGGTAATAACCCAGACACCTTCTTTTTGACTCTTTTACGTTTGCCCGATCCAGGATTCACGTAAGACACAAACCAGTGATCACCGGACTTTTTGGTTGGGACTTTCTGAAAAGAAACCCTTAGCTCATCCATCTTTATTGCCTCTGTGTGTCATGATTACACTTTCGGCAATAAGCGTGATGATTTAAGAAAAATCATCTATCTTACTGAAAACATTGGCATTACACAGTCGTTACACGAATCTGGAATTACTCAATGGGAACATTGGGATAGGTGCACGTCAATAGGACGTAGCATCTTCTCATTCAAAGAAATCTCTCTTAGAGAGATTTCTTTGTTTCCCCTTCCCCGGTCTTTTCCGCTGAACTCATTCTATTCTTCGCCCTATTCTTGCTCACTTCTTCTTTGACCAAGGCTAGAAAACTGTCGGTTTCCTGCTTGGAGAATTGTCCGGCTTTCTCAAAGATCAACTTGCCATTAGCATCGATCAGGAGAACGTGGAAACCTTCTGGTATGAGATCCCACTGCTGCGCGACGTACTTGTCCTTATCAAAGACGTATGTGGTTAAAGGATATTCCTTTTGCTTGCCACGTAGGACAGACATAATGAGAGCGTTGGGCTTCCAAGAAGCCGCAAGATTGATCAGCGCCACAGAGTCCAGGTCTCCTTCCGGATATTTTTCAGCATCGAGGCGTTCTGTCAGATCGTTATTGAGATTGGCATCGTCTGGATCGACGTAAACGACGAAGTGAAGGTGACCCTGCATGCTGTGGCTAGCCCAAGCTCCACCGTCCGTAACAGAGCCGCCGTGCTCACCTGCAACCGTAATATCGGGCAGGACCGAGCCTACTTGAAGGCGATAGCTTGAATCAGCAAGCAGTATACCGCTGGTGGCGCTGGAGGAAAGGATGGTCGCGCATACCAAATGAGCAAATTTGATCATAAGCACCTCATGAGACTAGGCTTCGAAACACTCTCACATCGATACGATACCGCCCCTTCTCCCTCAAGGCTAGAGACGGTTTTGCAAGAAAATAGCGGGGATAGAGCACGAGCCAGAAGTCACACCGAGCATGTATGGCATTGACGGTTGCATGATGATTGGCAATAGTATGGAAAGGAACTTTCTTTTCAGCAGGTTTCATAAGACCTCATAGATCTCCGCTTAGCCAGAGTAGGCTTGGAGTTGAATCAATTCGCAAGGACGGTGAGTGGGTGAAAATCCACATCTCTTTCAAACGAAATCCGCTGGGAATTGAATGAAATGAGCGGAATCTCTTTTCGCGCAGGAGTTATTTATGGACGTCGTATTGCATGAGTCTGAGGAGACGTCACCCACCAATCTTCACACGCGAAAAGCTAAAGCCGTCCCCTTCACCCAGGGCGAACGCGCCGCATGGCGAACTCTCTCTAAACATGAAGTCGATGACAGACGGAGTGAAAACTCTGCCTTTTTGCTGCGCCTCTGCCTCGACGAGGCTCTCGATGAGTGGCGTCGGCAGTATCCACGATATAAAATTGAAAAGCATTTTGATGAAACGCTCGAAGATCCTATCGTCGGTGATGCTACCCTCCTCTACGCCCTGCTACAAAGCATGGCGCGTCGCATCACCAGTGAAACCAGCCTGGAAAAAATTATTTTCCACGTGAAGCGCGATCACCTTTTTTCGAGCGAAACGCACCTGGCCTTCAGCATAGGTTTGGAAGTCCAAAAGCGTGAGGTCCAAAAAGTCCGCAAAGATGAAAGCGAATCCCACCATAAGGACGAAGAGTCAAATTGGAATCGCCAGCTGATTCAAAAGCTCGGCGGCGAACTGCGTTGGGAAACACCTCGCAGCGGCTGGGTCCGATTGAGTGCGCGGGTACGATTCCCTAAGGGCACCTTGCCTCTCGTCGAATCTGAGTCAGGGCTCGATGGAATCAAGGTTCTCGTCGTTGACGATGATAGCATGAGCCGTATGCTGACCGCAGCTATACTGCGATCGCTGGGAGCCCAAGTGCTGACGGCAAGGCATGGAGCCGAGGCCATTGAATGCGCCAAACTCCAGCGATTCGATATGGTGTTTCTCGATATTGAAATGCCCGTTCTCGATGGCATCGAAACCTTACCATTCCTCAGACAAGTGCCTAGCTATCAAAATGTCCCCGTTTTGGCTCTGACCTCTCACGAGCAGCAAGCGCAACATGCCTATTACCTCGAGCAGGGCATGCAAGATGTGATGGTCAAGCCGGTTGGCAAAGCAACGATACTGAGTGCCGTCGAGCGATACCTCAGGGGCAAGACGCAGAGTCGGCTGGCGCGGCCCGAGAGTTTCAGATCGCATGAGGAAGACCCCGGAATCGAGCCAGGGGATGGCAGCGATGGGACAGAAAGAGGAGTTAAAGAGCTTTCAGCGGCGGGGAGACTGCAAACATGGGTCGATGCAGGACAACTGCGCGATGCTTTTGCCGATGAGCGAGAACTCCTTGAATTGTGCATTACAGTGTTCAGTAAGCGGTATCCAGTGTTGCTCGATGAAATTGATGACGCCTTGAGGACGGCTCAACTGGCTGATATTGCCAGAGCGTCTCATGAGATTAAGGGAATGCTCGCTAATCTTTGGGTCCCCACTCTTTCAGCTTTGGCTGCTGACATCGAGGATTGGGCGCGAGACGGACTGGTAGAAGGGAGTGGCGAGAGGCTTGAGCAACTGCGACGGTCGATTCCTGGAGGCATCATGGAGCTGCAAGGCATCCTGCGTTCGTGGCCAGAAGAGACCAAAAAAACGATACTGATTTGAAACAAAAGTTGAGCTTTTGATTGCTCACGCAAAATAGGCGCTTACTCGTAGGAGTAGGCGCCGATTCGGCTCGGATGAGGCCAGCTTACTTGATCTTAGCTTCTTTGAAGATCACATGCTGCTTAACTTTTGGATCGTATTTGCGAAGCTGCAGCTTTTCGCGGCCGCGTTTCTTCGAAGTCGTATAGAAAAAGCCCGTTCCTGCAGAGGAAACGAGGCGGATCAATTCTCGGCTATTCTTACCTTTTGCCATCGCACTTTATCCTTCATCCGGTGATCATCGGCAGGGACCCGATCCCTCACGCCGCAGCTTGCAAGCTTTAGCAGATATCTATCAAGGATTTCAAGCCTAAACCTACGACTTTTGCCCTTGCCGGAAAGACCCACCCGAGGAGAGCTTGTGAGGGGGCTGAACATTAAGCTAATTTAGCTTTTTACCCTATCCTAGGGAGCCTAAGCTTGTCATTCATGGACCAGATCAGCGAAGACATGAAAACAGAGATGAAAACTCGCGAGAGGTTTAAAACGGGCGTTCTCCCTTTGCTCCTTTCGGAATTTAAATACGTCATGACGACTGGATAAGGGTGACGATTCTCGGTGATGAGCAGGCCTTGAAGGCTCTAAAAGCCTCTGCAATAGGCTCATAAAAGCGCTCGAGGCCTTTCCTGAAGGCGAAAAGCGAACTGAAATTGCTCAAGAGATAGCTGCCGTTGACGCTTATATGGAGCCCGATACCTCGGACTCTGCAAACTGAGGGTGATATGATCGAAGCTCTGGAAGAGATAGCTGCGGAAGTTGGGCGAGCCGTTTTGCCACTCTATGAGTCAGGCCTCTACGCGAGGCAGACCAAGGACGATCTCTCTCCCGTCACCGAAGCTGATATTTTGGCGGACAAAATCATTGCTGCCGGTCTCAGGCGCTTTTCTAACTACCCGATCCTCTCGGAAGAGATCCAACCCATCGCGCAAAAGGCGTCGCCTGAGCGATTCTGGGTGATCGACCCGATCGACGGAACTAAGGAGTTTATCCAAAAGCGCCCCAGCTTTACCATTAATATAGCGCTCGTCGAGGCAGGGATTCCGGTGGCCGGTGTGGTGTTCGCACCAGCGCTGGGCGAAATGTTTGCCGGGACTCTCGCGGGCGGTCTGCGTTTCAATGGAACTCCTTTCCTCGCTCCCGCTTGGCCGGACGAGCCCACTCTTGTTTGTAGTCGGTCGCATCCTGAGGATGAACTGCAGGCTTTCATGCACCGAGAAGGAATCACGCGTTCCTTGCCGATCGGTTCCAGTCTGAAGTTCTGTTGGGTCGCCTTTGGTAAGGCGCAATACTATCCGCGTTTTCGATCTCTGGCTTCCTGGGATACTGCGGCTGGGCATGCGGTCGCCCTCGCGGGTCAGTGCGAAATATTTTCGATGGAAACGGGGCTGCCTTTTCTTTATTCCTTCGAGCAGCTTCGTACGCCTCCCTTCTGCGTGCTGGCTCCCGGCATTCGTTTGCGTTCTCCCTTGCAATTAGCTTGACCAATGGGGCTCGGCTTGCTTCCATTGAAGAATGAAAACAAAATCGCCGATCATCTTTAAGTTCCTTCGATGGCCTGGTCTACTGGCTGGATTAACTCTGGGTCTTGCCTGTTGTTCGGAGCAAACAAATCCCCTTGCGTACCTCAGTAAGCCTTGGTCCGATAAGGATGCGGCGGCCTTTCTCTCGCGATCGCAGATCCTGCTCGATGCAGGTGACTACGAGGGAGCGCTTGTGGCGGCCGAAAAAGCTTTCAGTCTTGCGCCCTTGCAGGCTCGCATGGCTACACAGCTGAGTTATGCTCATCTCGCCGTTGCTGGTCTGGATCTGTTTCAGCTCGCGCGCAAAATGATCGATAAAGAGACGAATAAAGATGCTCCCGCAGCGACCGATCCGCCGGCGGGTACGAGTGAACCAGCACCGGCCGAGGCCTTGAATCTATTGGCTGACGAGAGCGCGGCGGGCCAGCTGGCATCGCTCGCCGATCTGGTCGGACTCAGCGAAAGCGATTACGAAGCGATCACGCTCCCGGGAAACAAGCTGGGCGATCTTGAAGGTGCCCCGAGCAGTGGGCCTTTCGCGGCGCTTCCCATTCTGCTTCCCAAGACTGCTATTGATGCTCGCGAAAGTGGTTCGCCCACTCTCGAGCACATTGCGAGCGCCATAACGGTTCTTTGCAATTTTCTTCCAGAAGAAGTGAAGCTGCTTGGCGACGATGGCGATATTCGGCACACGAGTGAATCGTGCGAACCCGGAGCGAGGCGACCCACCCAAGAGGGCAAAGCTAAGTTCGTCTGGGCCATCGCCCATCTGATCGAAGCCGTCGCCTTTCACCAAGTGGTCCTTTATCAACCGAGCGGTACAACTCCCCAGCTGCTCCAGAGGAGCCAAGTACTTTCTACCTACAGCCAATCCGCTTCCATCACGGCCTATGTAAAGGCAGTCACCGAGTTGGCTTCCGTCGTCGATGTGGTGATGCCGGTTGACCCTGCTTTGACCCGCACATCGATGCTGACGGCGATGTTTAACGATCTTGAAACGGTGTCTCGGACCTTCACCCAGATGCCGAATATTCCAGAAAAGCTGGCCGGTGGTATCGTGCGGTCGCTCGATCAGCTGAAGGGGCAGAAAGAAAAATTGGGCCAAAAGCCGGGAGTCGACGGCAATTCCACAGTGCTCAAAGATCAGTTGACGAGTGGACTGGCGACCGAATTGAAAAAGCAGATTGAAGGCAAGGAAGCGGAAGGCCAGCTCAGTCCCAAGGAAAAGGCCGATGTCTGTGAGGCATATCAGAGCATTTCAAGCGAAGGATTGAGCTTATGCACAGCGATTTGAATGAGAATTCTCTTGAATGGTCTCGCTTTGCACGGCGGTCTTACTTCTGCGTTTTTCTTATTTTTATATCAGCCATGCTCGCCAGCAGTCGGCAGCCCTTGCAAGCAGCCGGTATCGACGTTGATTTGAAGGCGATGCGCAAGGCTATATTCAAAGTACGGGTCAATTCGCAAAGTCCCGACTACCGCCAGCCTTGGGCTCTGAAGCAAATGGTCAGTTCATCGGGCACGGGATTTTACATCGGTGAACGAAGCATATTGACCAATGCACACGTCGTAGCCCAGGGCAAATTTATTTCGGTGCTCAAAGACGGCGACGACCAACCTGTGAGCGCGCGCGTCAAATATATCGCTCATGATTGTGATTTGGCTCTCCTTGAAGTCCTCGACCCCAACTACTTTAATGGTGTTTCTCCTCTTGAGTTCGGTGATTTGCCCGAAGTGCGAGAAACCGTCAACACAATCGGCTATCCCTCTGGTGGCGAACAGCTTTCGATCACTCAGGGCGTCGTATCGCGTATCAGTTACCGGCGCTATGTGCACACGGGGACCGACAGTCACCTCCTCATTCAAGTCGATTCGGCCATCAACCCCGGCAACAGCGGAGGGCCAGTCACGCAAGGAAGCGACGTTGTTGGTGTCGCGTTTCAGACTCAAACCGCCGCCGAGAATACGGGTTACATCATTCCGACGCCAGTGGTTCAGAGATTTTTGCAAGATATCAAAGATGGTCACTACGATGGCCATCCCGTGCAAGGTATTTGGTTGATGGATGAAGCCCTGGAAAACAGTGCAGGACGCGCCTATCATGGTTTGAGACCAGGTGAAGGCGGGGTCAAGGTCAGCAAGGTATCCAGTTACTCGCCCATGTTTAATTTGATTAAACCTGGCGATATCCTCCTCGCGATCGATGGTCAATTGATTGGCGTCGATGGAAAAATTAAGCTCTTCAATGAACGATTGAGCTTTCGAGCCCTCTATGATCTCAAGCAAGTGGGCGATTCGGTGACCTTCCACGTCTTGAGAGAGGGGAATCGGACGGCTATCGAAGTTCCCCTCAAATCTCAAAGTGATTTCTACGAGCCAGGAGAGACTTTCGAGATCAGGCCTCGATTTCTGGTTTTTGCCGGTCACGTCTTCACCGCCCTCAGTCGATCGTATTTAAAAGTTTGGGGTGGAAATTGGAGTACCGACGCTCCCTTGATCCTGCGCTATATTCAAGGCTTTTCAACGCAGCTGGCTGAGTTCAGGAGCAAGCGCGACATCATCGTCTTGTCGGATCGACTGCCACATGCGGTCAATGCCTATGCAGGGCCCTATCTCGAAGAAGTTCTTATGCAGGTGAACGGTCGCGACGTCGGGTCACTGGAAGACTTGTCGCAGCAATTTGCTGATGCGAAAACTGAATTTCTCAATCTTCAATTCTGGCAAAAGAAGGTCCCCTACATTATCAGCACTAAAGCGGCGCGCGCGGCCGACCCGCTCATTCTCGAGCAGTATAAAATTCCAATCAATCATTGGTTCGGCCAACAAGGGGCCGATGGGGCTACGGCTGATTGGGAGGATGCCCCATGAATTTCTGGTGCCTGCTTTTGATTTTTTTCGGACTCTACTCAGCCAAGCAGGCGAGTGCTGAAGACTTCGAGTCCAGCATTCTCCGCGTTTACTCGCACGTACAAAAGCCTGATTACGATGCTCCTTGGTCGGGTCGTAGTAGCGAACGCCTGACTCATATGGGCGTTATGGTCGATGCGGACCATATCCTCGTCGCCGCCTTTGCCGTCACAGGCGCGAGACACTTTGAAGTCGAAAAGCTCGGTGATAGCCGGCAATACCCGATGGAACTCACTTACGTCGATCCAACGATCAATCTCGCCCTGCTGCGCTTTTCCCGCGATAAACCGCGCGGCCTGAAGGTGTTGCCGCGCGGAAGGGATATAGGGCTCGATGATACCGTCAGTCTCTATCAGGGCTTAGAGGGAGAAAGTCTCGTTCCTACGCCTCTGCGCCTGCGAGAAGTCGAAGTCAAACCCATCTTCCTTACCGGTTACTCTGCGCCTCAGTATGTATTTGAGCTCAAGCGCTCGGGCTTTGGTTGGTTTGAGCCGGTGATCCGCGAAGGGAAACTCGTCGGAGCGGCTATCGCTCAGGCAGGAAGCTTTGTTTATGCTCTCCCCTCGCGGGTTATCGAACGCTTTCTCCGCGAAGCCAAGCATAAGCCTTACCGTGGGTTTGCTGAACTCGGCTTTAGTCTGTCTCCTTTGACTTCGCCTGATCTCAGGCGTTGGGCCCAAGCCGACAGTCTCGGTTCCCAAGTCGGAGCATGGATCCATTCTGTCGATCCCCTGAGCAGCTTTGGCAAGATTTTGAAAGATGGGGATATTCTCGTTGAACTCAATGGAGTTCGAGTCTCATCGCGAGGTACCTACCAACACAGCCGCTGGGGGCGCATCAGCGTGAGCGAGATATTGAGCGACATGGGCGAAGGGCAAGAGCTCACAGTCAAGGTTCTGCGGGACGGCAAAATTAAGAGGTATACCGCCAAAGCGCAGCGTTCGCGGCCGGTCGAAGACAAGCTGGTGCCCGCTCTTGGGGACGAGCCTCCATACCTTATATTTGGCGGTTTGCTGCTCCAGGAGCTATCCAAGGGACTCATTGAAAGCTGGGGATCACAGTGGCGAAAGCGAGCCCCTCTCTTCTACCTCTTTGAAGAAGCCTTTCAATCGCTCGGCAATCGTCAGGATCGCAAGGTGGTATTGCAACGCGTGTTTCCCTTGGAATATAACAAGGGCTATCACGATCTCGAAAATGACTTCATCACCCAAATCAACGGCGTTCCCATCACTCATATTGATTCGGTGCGTGAAGCCTTGAATAAGCCCGAAGCCTTGCAGAGTGGCTATGCGCGATTTTCCCTAGAACCCGGCGGCGATGAAATTATTTTGACCTACAAGGGGCTTGATCAGGTTCACAGCGTCTTACGTCAGCGCTATGGAATTCCCGAGAAAGCCCATTTCTGGGAACCACCTGATCAAAAGCTTTGATCTTGGTGCTTGGCGAGGGCGATCGTAATGAGTTCAAGAGGCAAGTACGCCCGATTCCGGGATAGCCTGGCGGAAACTCTTCCAACGAAGACTGAGAGAATTTTTTAAATCGCTGGGAAGAGTTGCGCTTTCGATGCAATGGCTGATCGCTCGATCCCAACGCATGAGCGTGGCGGTGCTGAGGCCGATACCCTGACCGCGCTGTTGGTCGAGAGCCATCTTCTTGTCCATGAAACTGAGAAGGAGCGGGCCTTCCGCCTGAACTTCCAGTAAGGCGATCGCGAGCATTTCAAGAATTCTCTGCATTTCTCCCTCGCGGCTGGTGGGAAGGCTTCGCGCCAATTGAAAATAAGTCTCCACAGCCTTGCTCAAGATGAAGTTGTCCCGCCTCAGACTGCGGCTGCGACTGACCGTTGCGACCAGCTGTAAAAGTTGGACGACAGCATCATGTCCGAGCTTTTTGACAGGGAGGCTCGCGAGGAGT